>NZ_FLYE01000003.1 GCF_900093605.1 Candidatus Terasakiella magnetica | reverse complement strand
CTGATCATAAGTCCAGGATCAATTGAGGGACGCCCTGTATGACTTGTAGAAAGGAGAAAGTTCCGAACGCAACCAGCTTAAATCAAGCACTGCATCTAATTTGCGTACCAGGTGATCTTTAGGAACAACGTCTTCAAGATTAAACTTGTAAAACAGTCTGTCTTGCTGCCCAACCTGTGCACCTAACATCGCGCCTCTCCCAGATCAAATCACCTAATAATAGTGAATCACAATGAGATCTTGGGATCAAAGAGTTTTTCAACAGCCTCGGCTAAGAACAGTAGTTAGAAAGCTTTGTAGTCAAGTCCGCTTTCGTTGAATGAACAGACCATATTACCATTTATGTCCGCTTCTTATAGTGTAGCAGACATCTTTCAAAACAACTGGAACAGCTGAGTTTGACTCAGGCTGTGTAAAAACGTGAGATATGTTAGAATCTTATCATCCAATTGATAAAAGGTTCATATGAAGCCTTTTATTGAAGGTGAAGACCGTAATCAGAGTACATTATTCCCCGAGCGATTGGATGATTATGTTGGCACGGACAATCCAGTACGCATCGTGGACGTGTTTGTAGATGAACTTGATTTGAACAATTTAGGTTTTCATCGCGTTGAACCTCTAGCAACTGGCAGACCGAGTTATCATCCCTCGATTTTACTAAAGCTTTATATTTATGGTTACCTTAAGCGCATCCAATCAAGTCGCCGTCTAGAACGCTAGGCAGGACGGAATGTGGAAATGATGTGGCTAATGGGACGCTTAGTCCCTGATCACAAAACGATTGCTAACTTTCGCAAAGACAACGGCAAAGCCATCCGTAAAGTTTACTCTCAGTTTGTTGGTCTATGTCAGCAGTTAAATTTATTTGCCGTTGCCAGTGTCGCTATTGATGGTGTTCATCCATTTTGCCAACACTGATAATGGATAACCATTCCCATAGCCTTGACCAACACCATTTGTTTTCCACCCACCTATCTGGTCAGCAATATCAAACGGGCATTCTACTTTTCTCAGTCGGTCACGCAATCCATGTCGGAAACCATGGATAACATATTTTCCATTAATCTGACCTGACATCCATTTATTCAAAGCACCACTTGCTGAGTTTGAATTACATACTTTGCCGTCGCAATATTTAGAAAAAGCATAGTTTTTTGAATGAGCTACGATTTGATGCGCTGCCCACAATGAAGCACCATATAAAGGTATTCTTCTATCACTACTCTGCGTCTTCAATCCTCTCCAATCATGTGGACGGACATGCACATATGGGATTTTCTCATTAAGATGGATGTCTGTAACATGTAAGCCGACAGCTTCTCTTAATCTCATGCCAGTATCAGAAATCAATGCAATCAACCATCGTGGCTGATCATTCAATTCAACACACTTCCTTTGAAGCTGAATACGGATATGGTCTGGAACAGGTTCTCTTTTTTGAACATCGTTTTTTGAGCCGTAATATAACCCATTGAATGAATTAACAGTTTCAAGTCCAGTTTCAGATATGGCGAAGTTGATTACAGACCTGACCACACTCACGATACGCTTAACGCTGCCAATGGTTAATTTCTTAGCAATCAAATGATCTCGGAACTTATTGGCATCGGCTTTTTTGTAAGAGCAAATGGGTTTGTTACCCAGTAACTCAATCACGTAAGCGACAGATCGGTTCGTTGTTTGATTGAAGGTTTTGTTTTTACCCTGACCTTTTAACTTCAGATATAAATCTTTTGCGTCATTCAAAGTGATTGTAGCTACAGGTTCTTTAACAGACTCACTTGGTACTGATCTATTTAACGGCTTTAAAAGTTGTGCCGCAGGAATGTCGCCATTATCCCAGCGTAACTGGGACCAGTATTCCTCAAGCTTCAATGCAATCTTTTTTGCTCTGCTTATCGCCACACGTTTCATTTTCGTGCGTAACGTCATCACGACTCGATTGCGTTGATAATGATGCAGTAAATCTGTCGGAACACGCCGAGAGAAATAGAAAACACCATTCTTGATGAATGTGTAATGAGGAAAATGGTCTACTGTCTGGTCTACTGACACCATAAGAAAACGCTCCACGAGGTAGAGGATTCTATAAACCGTGAGTAAAACAATCGTGGGCAAGTCGCTTAAATATTGACTTTTGAAACATATTGTACAAAAGAACAAAGCCCCAAGGCGTTAACCTTGAGGCTTTGAAAATGGCGCGCCCAGAAGGAGTCGAACCTCCAACCGCCTGATTCGTAGTCAGGTACTCTATCCAGTTGAGCTATGGGCGCTTACTTTATCCTCCGTTCAGATAGTCTTGAACGTTGGCCCCTTAGTGGGTGGCGCGGAAAGTAGCGATATGATTGCCATCGGTCAAGAGGAAAACGACGTTTTTTTCAAAAAAAATACAGAAACATGAAAATATCGCTATAAGATCATAAAAAAACATAAATACGCCCTTGTCCCAAGGACTTGCTTTGGGGTAAGATTTGCTCGCATTTATCTGGGGAAACCAAGGCTTAGACCTCAGGGGAAACAACAAATCATAGAGTTCGGCTTAATAATGGGCTGAATTCGGGACTTAAAAAATAAAGGTAGCCGTACACTATGGTTCTTAAGTGGTCAAAGGCAGGGATTGTTATCACCGCACTCACGTTGTCTGCATGCTCCTTCACAGAAGAAGCACTGTGGCCTTCCCTGACAGGGGAAGACCCGGCAGAAAACACTGCTACGTCTGAACAGGCAGGAGCAAGTGCTGCTGCTAATCAAACCGTTGCCAGCGCGGGTCAACCCGTCCTCGGTACAACAAATTTCGAACCCGCACCAGTTACGCAAGGGGACGTAACCGGAACATTCGTTGGTAAGAAAGTCGCAAGTATGCGCGGCGAGCTTGCACAACTGATTGAGCAAATCCGCGTTCACAATACCGAATTGCAGAATTTGCGTGGGAAAACAATCCAGGATTCTCAACGTTACCACGGAACTGTCGCTGCGATTAACGCGCGCCTTCAAGTTGGCACCACACCGGGCAACCCAATTTTGGTCCAACAGTTCAACAGTTCTTTATCCGATCTGGATCGTATCAGCAGTGACATTGCACAAATGAGCTCGCTGACACAAAAGGTCGCTGAAGATTCTGCCATGTCGGCTTATATGCTGGAATCAGTTCATTCCACATTCGGCTTAAGCGGTGCAGTTGATGAAGATCACCGTCAGTTGGCCATCTTGCAAGATGAAGTCAACCAAACCGTTGTTCTGATTGAGCGCCTTCTTAAAGAAGTCACAGAAGATGTACGTCGCCAGACAAACTATGTCGCGGCAGAACGTGCCAATCTGAATGCTTTGGCCGCAGGCGTAAAAGCCGGCGAAATTTACGGGGCTTCCCTATCTAACCGTATGTCAGCTGTAAACACAGGCATCACCTCAAGCGTGACACGCCCAAGCTTCCAGCGTACAGCCGTACCAGCAAACCGTCGTCCCCTTGTTGTTATC
This sequence comes from Candidatus Terasakiella magnetica, assembly GCF_900093605.1. Taxonomy (NCBI): domain Bacteria; kingdom Pseudomonadati; phylum Pseudomonadota; class Alphaproteobacteria; order Rhodospirillales; family Terasakiellaceae; genus Terasakiella; species Terasakiella magnetica. The sequence continues at coordinate 128,864 of NZ_FLYE01000003.1, read as the reverse complement.
CGTTTTGATCGCAACAAAGTGAATTATCAGCAAGCGCTTTACACAACGGTAAGCCAAGTTCTTGATCGTCGCCCAGATGCGATGTTTGAACTGGTTGCTGTTTCACCTGAGCGTGTTTCTACGGGTCAGCAGTCACTGGGTAAAACACAGGCACGTCGCCAAGCTGAGCAGGTTCTTCAAAGCCTGACAGAAATGGGCCTGCCACCAAGCCGCGTTGGTTTGGGTGCAAGCACAAGCCGCACGGCCACATCTAACGAAGTTCATCTTTACCTTCGTTAAGAATAAAGACCATATTTTAAAAGCCGGTTCATAGAAATATGAGCCGGTTTTTTTTATCTTCTTTGACTTGACCAGTCGTTCAAGTTATTAGAAGGGATTGATTATGTATATAAGACAAAGGGAAAGTCATGACCTCCTTAGATGATGATATTGTTTCTGAAGTTGTTTCTTGGGCAGAAGTCCATAAAGACACACGTGTTCTTGCACGTGAACTTTCCAAGAGGGATCAATTCAAAGGCATTATCGCCATCACCCGTGGCGGTCTGATCCCCGCCGCCATCATGGCGCGCGAGCTTGGCATCAAATTGATCGAAACCGTTTGTGTTGAAGCCTACCGCGATAATGCGGCTGAACTTTCTGGTTCGGTTAATGTCATGAAAGAAGCAACCATGGCAGGCGACGGTGAAGGCTGGCTGATGATTGACGACCTTGTTGATACTGGCACCACGGCAAAAGCAGTGCGCGAAATGATGCCCAAAGCCTATTTTGTCACCCTTTATGCCAAACCAGAAGGCCGCCCCCTGGTCGATAGCTTCGTTAAAGAAGTAAAACAGGAAACATGGGTTTTCTTCCCCTGGGATACCCAGTTGCAATATAGCAAACCGATTGTTGCCAAAAACGACTAAACAACAAAGCTGCAACTCACACATTTTTGACCTATACTGACAGAATGAAACATTTGATTTTCATTCTGTCTTTCTTTGTCTTTATCACTAAAGCCCATGCAGACATCACACTGCCCGCAGGTTTTAGCCTCACTATATTTGCTGAAATTCCCGGCGCGCGCTCATTGGCCCCTGCGCCAGAGCTTGGCGTGCTCTTTGTGGGTTCACGCGGGCGTTCGCTTTATGCCATCCTTGATCAGGACCAAAATGGTCAGGCAGAAAGCACGCGCCTGTTAAGTGATAACCTGAAAGTACCCAACGGCCTTGCTTGGAAGAATGGCTACCTTTATGTGGCTGAACAACATCGCCTCGTGCGTTTTAAAGTGGGGCGCCACCTTCCCACACAATGGCCTGAGCCTGAGATTCTTTATGAAAACTTTCCCGATAAACGCTGGCATGGCTGGCGCTATGCCAAGTTCGGCCCTGATGGCGGGCTTTATGTCAGCATTGGTGCGCCTTGTAATATCTGCGCGCTTAAAGGATTAGAAGGCACAATTGTGCGTTTTGAAACAGACAGTTGGGTTCCCGTCATTTTTGCAAAAGGGGTGCGCAATTCGGTTGGGTTTGACTTTGACCCCCATAATGGAGACTTGATCTTCACCGATAATGGAGCTGATCATATGGGCGATGATGTGCCTCCTGATGAGTTAAACCGTGCGCAAATCGGCGGGCTTCATTTTGGCTATCCCTATTATGGTGGTGGTCTTGCAAGAACAGATGAGTTTAAAAACCATCGCCTTCCAGCCAATCGCCCCCCACTTCATAAATTCCAAGCCCATGTGGCCCCCTTGGGTGTGCATTTTTATCAGGCAAAACGTTTTCCCAAGCGCTATCAAAACGGTGTTTTTGTGGCCCAACATGGATCCTGGAATCGTCGCGATCCCGTTGGCTATCAAATTTCTTTCCTGCCCTTTGATGAAAAGCTACAGGTCTTAAGAGAAGAAAACTTTCTCACAGGCTGGCTTGGCAAAAATGGTGATGTGACGGGTCGTCCTGTTGATATAACCCAATGGGCCGATGGGCGTATGCTGATTAGTGATGATGCACGCGGGCGGGTTTATAGTGTGGATTACCAAGAATAAGGCATAACGCCGATGACAGGTTCATGGGCCAAGACCAGTCCTGCATATAAAACAGCAGCCACCAACCAACGACGCAGACCAATTTTAGGCCAGCTTTTTGCGACTTCTGCTTCAAGTCGGTGCCATTCTTCTTGCCCCATGCGCGCTTTTCGTTTTGCATTTAAAGACATCGGTCCATAAAGGCTTAAAGCCCCCATTAACGCAAAAAATAAAACCGACGCCACATCGCCATTGGGCAAAATATGGACAAAAGCCCATAAGGCAAAAGCCACAAAAGCGGGGTGTTTGGTCAAACCCACAATACCCGGATGTTGTTGATCAAACCCTTTTGCCCCAAGCCCAAGGGAAAAAGGATTGGGCTGGGAGAACGTACAGACAAGTAAAAGGCAAACCCAAAACATGACAAAAAGAACCACATGGCGCATCCAAGACTGGATCACCCAGAGTTCCTGATAAGGTGCAGCAAGATAGCTTTGTAAGAGCCAGATGAACAGCGCAAGACTGATAATGCCGTAGATCGACATGAAAAGCTTCTCGCCCATCATCTCTACCAAGCCTTGGCGCAAAGGGCGATAAGACGGAATAATATGGGCCGCGATGAACACGGCAATGGCAAGAAGAAGGTCAGACATAATCTTTGCAAAGTGCCTTTAAGCTGTTTAGGTTAGCAATAGATATAAAAAAAGGAAATATTATGGCTAATAATGCTGAGCTTGCTGCCAAACTGTTACGCGCGGCGTCTAACTTCTTTCGTGCTGTGGGTGAACAAAACCCTGAGCTTCAAGAACAAATGCTCACCAATGCTGATGCCTGCGATATGATTGCTGAACGTGTCGAAGTTGATCCCCTTGGCGTGCCAAGCGATATTGAAAATCTTCCCACACCAGACCAGTTAAACTAAACCTTTAAACTGGTTGACGATTTCCACATAGATATCACGCTTAAACGGCACGATCAGGTCCACAATTTCCTCCAGTTCCACCCATTGCCAACGGGCAAATTCTGGATGTTTGGTGTCAATATTGATCTCGCGATCCTCACCTGTAAAACGAAATGCAAACCAGATTTGTTTTTGCCCGCGATATTTCCCTTTCCAGACCTTCCCCACCAAATGATCCGGCAGGTCATAGGCCAGCCAATCATCTGTGCGCGCCAGATAATCCGCCTTATTGGTGCCGATTTCTTCTTCTAGTTCGCGCAAGGCCGCATCATGGGGGTCTTCACCTTTATCTATACCGCCTTGGGGCATCTGCCATGCACCGGGGGTATCGATACGTTCAGCCACAAAAACCTGTCCCTTTTCATTAAAGAGACAAATCCCCACACAGGGGCGATAAGGGCGTTTTTTCTTCTCTTTTTTCACCATGGTATTTTAAGACTTCTGACGTCCCGCCAAGCTGGTCATGGGTGCAATTTTCACCCCACTTAAGGCCCCCGCCCATGCCTTAATCGTTTTAATACTATTGGGTGTTGCGCGAATAAGAGCAGCAGATGCGCCCCGATTTTTCGCCATGGTTGCCACCGTTTCAAGTTGAGCGCGGATTTTTGTCATACTCGCATCCGTCTTGATAGTCATATCTGAAACAGCGCGTGCAAGCTGCATTTCATCCGCCATTTCCAAACCGACGCCACCATCTACACTGCGCGGGTCCATATAAAATAGACCACGTGTTTTAATTTCACCTAAAACAGGAGAAACCGATTTGCGATCGCGCAAAAACCTAGAGCCATATTGCCCAACAAAGCCTACATAGCCTTGGGCCGTTCCCATCAATAGGTTTAAAAGCTTTAAGTTTTCAGTGGCACTTTTTGTCGTCAACATAGACATGGGCCCCGGATCATCGGCTGGGAAACTATCAGATTCTAAGGGGAGTTCCAAAAGCACCTCATGGCCCATTGCGCGTGCCTGTTCAACCCACGCCTTAATCCCTTTACCATAGGCACTAAAAGACAATGTGACATCATGAGGCAGATGGTTAATCGCAGCTTCTGTTAAGCTTTTGCTCAACCCCAAACCCGTGACCACAAGCCCAACAACAGGGTCCTTGGGTTGGCCTGCAAAGGGGCGTGCATATGTTTTCCAAGCCTCTCGACCATCTTTTGAAACAGCCGGGATCAACCCATTTTGGGTCACTTCCATCAAATCTTTATCAACGCCTTGGGCCATCGGCTGAGGCGCTTTTACCCCCCCAAGGCTGGCAACCGCGCGCGGTAAAACAGCGGGGATATTAATACCTACATCACCAACCGCAGCTGTTGAAAGCGGGTTTTGTTTATTTTCAGGGTCATACCCCCCCATGCCACCACTGACTTGACTGGCAACCATGGCTGCACCACCAGCAGTGAGTTTGCCCCCGCCTGCGCTCAATTTGCCAGCACCCGCAGTTAATTTACTGCCCGCTGTCAGCTTAGAACCAGCTGTGAGTTTTGATTGCGGTGTCAAACCCGAAGTCGCCACACTATTAAGCGCCATGCCAACCGCACCGCCAACACCAGCGCTTACCTTAGCACCACTTTCTTCAGCAACGTCTTCTTCATCATCACCCGATAAGAACCAGAAGGCCCCACCGCCAATAGCGCCGAGAAGAACAAGCCCGACCCCGCCAAAAATGGCGAGTTTTTTCTTATCCTGAAGAAGGGCTTTAAAATCGAACTTTGATTTAGAGCCCCCTTCACCATCATAATCAAAGTCATCATCGCCGAAGTCGAAATCATCATCGTCATCTGCCATGTCTGTGGGTGAAGGGACACCACTTTCCCCACTTGGAGCATCGTCCATATCCACATCATCAAGAGTGTCGTCAAGATCGTCTTCAGCCATCTTACTTACCTTTGATTATTCTTCTGTATTTCTTGGCATTTCTGAATAAAGCGAAATACCTTCAATCAGATCAAGGGCGCGACTAAGCTGGTAATCTTCCTGCTTTTTCACGTCCTCTTTCTTACCGTTGCGTTCTTCATCAGCCTTGTCTTTGCGCTGTTTTGCATCTTCATCGGTATTTTTCAATGAGCCACGAAGATCAGCTTCACGCGTACCAACACCTACGCCGATTTTTTCAATCTTGGCAATCTCAACCTTGATGTCAGGATCAATCCCAACGCCCTGAATTGAATGTCCACTTGGCGTATAATAACGCGCTGTTGTTAAACGCATGGCCCCATGCACACCCAGTGGCAAGATCGTTTGAACAGACCCTTTACCAAAGGAACGTGTGCCTAAGATCAAAGCACGGGCATGGTCTTGCAAGGCACCGGCCACAATTTCAGAAGCAGAAGCCGAGCCGCCGTTGATCAACACAACGACCGGTAGCCCATCGGCCAGATCACCGGGACGGGCGTTATAACGCTGGATATCTTCGCTGCGGCGCGAACGCGTTGAAACAATTTCACCACGGCTTAAGAAGGCATCAGAAACCGCAATGGCCTGATCAAGCAAACCACCCGGGTTATTGCGCAAATCAAGAACGATCCCTTTTAAGCGATCACCCTTTTCTTTATTGAATTTATCAATGGCTTTTTTCAGGCCGCGCTCGGTTTGTTCTGTAAAGCTGGTGATGCGGATATAACCGATATCGCCTTCCATACGATTGCGCACACTTGGCACCTTAATGACAGCACGTGTGATGGTCACATCAAAGGGCTTTTCGCCATTGCGACGCACCGTCATGGTAATGTCAGCCCCTACTGGCCCGCGCATTTTATCAACCGCTTGGCTCAACGTCAGGCCACTGACACCTTCACCATCAAGATGGCTGATCAAATCACCCGCTTTCATCCCTGCTTTATAGGCAGGCGTGTCATCAATAGGTGAAATCACCTTGATCAAACCGCTTGGGTCCATGGAAACCTGAATACCAAGACCACCAAACTGGCCTTTGGTCTGGACCTGCATATCTTTAAAATGATCTGCATTTAAAAAGCTTGAATGCGGGTCAAGCGAGCTAAGCATCCCTTGGATCGCGGCTTCGATAATTTCCTGATCGGTCTTTTCTTCAACGTAATCACTACGTACCTTTTCAAAAACCTCACTAAAGAGATTGAGCAGTTGATAGGTTTTTGCCGGATCTTCCTGTTTTGCCTCTTCTGCGAAAGAAGGTGCAATGAAAAGGAAACTCACCAGAAAAGCTACCGCCTTGGAAAATCGAATGGTCATCCTCGCGCCCTTGCGTTTTGTCGTCTCATCCAAGACGACGGATTAATTGGTGCGCCATTTTTGCGCAGTTCGAAATAGAGAGTATCACGCCCTGATCTGCTTTGCGACATGATGCCTACAGGCTCACCGCTTAAAAGCCATTGCCCCACAGACACATCAATGCGATCCATCCCAGTCAGTAGTGTATGATATCCACCGCCATGATCAATGATTAACAGCTGTTTATAGCCACGAAAAGGCCCTGCAAAGGCAATTTGTCCATCATATGTGGCAACAATCTGTGCACCACGGCGTGTTTTAAAGCTCACACCCTTGTGTTTACCGCCTAATTTTTCACGCTGGCCAAATTTCATCACGAGCTTGCCCGATGCCGGGCGAGATAATTTACCCTTAGCTTTAGCAATGGGTTTGCCACTTGGCGGCTTGCCCAAAACGATTTCCACATCCCGTTCTTGCCTAACATCACGACTCGCAGGTTTGGCTTTTTTTACCCGTGCGGCTTGGGCCTTTTTCTCACGATTGATCTTATCAATCAGGCTGCGCAGGGATTTGGCTTTTTTACTCAAAGATGCGATGCGTTTTTGGGCGTTGCGGCTTTTTGTTAAAAAGCGTTTGCTGAGTTTCTTTTTCTCAGAAATCAGGGCATTTAAGCGCCTGCGTTCATCATCCAAATTCACATTGGCAAGGCTGAGCTGTTCTTTTTGCACTTCCAACTGTTTGCGTTTTTGGGCGTAAAGCGTGACTTCGCGGCGCAAAACCGTGGCCTGTTCTTGAATTTGCGGCACAATGGAGCGCAGCAAAATCGCACTGCGCACCATATCGGCAGGCGGTTGGGGCAAGGCAATAATGGCTTCTGGTGGGTTAAGCGCCAAACGTTGCAGCGCCATCAAAGTTTCAACCGATTGCCCGTGGCGTTCTTCCAGCGCAAGACGGGCTTGATTTTCATCCAGCTTGATAATGGCAAGCGAATCTTCAAGGCGCGTGACGTTGGCTTCGCGTTGTTGAACAGATTGCGACAAGGCAATAAGTTCTGCACGCAAAGCAACCGCTTCTTTTTTCAAGCTTTCCGATTTGCTTTTCAGCTGGTTACTTTGTTGCTTTTGCTTTTGAATATCTTTTTCAATTTGTTGCAGCTCATCTGTTTGGCTTTGCGCAACACCTTCTTGCTGCACACCCCAAAGAAAGAGTGCGCAGACCAAGACAAATTTATGAAAAAGCTTATTGTGCTGCACGAAGTCCTGCACCTTTAATCAATGTGCGTCCACTCATCTCAGCGGGTTGGGCAAGCCCCATCAACTGCAATAAGGTCGGCGCCACATCAGCTAATGAACCGTCTTCCAGATCATTTACTCCCTCAGGGGCATTGACCAAAACAACCGGAACCGGATTAAGTGTATGGGCGGTATGGGCTTGGCCTGTTTGGTGATCTTTCATCATTTCCGCATTGCCATGATCAGCCGTGATCAACATGGTCGCGCCTGTCTTTTCAATCGCTTTTTCAAGACGTGCCAGACACCCATCAACCGTTTGGGCTGCACTGACTGCGGCGTCAAGTACACCTGTGTGACCGACCATATCGCCATTGGCATAATTCACAACAATGAGGTCATATTTTTCAGCCTCAATGGCCCCCACCAGTTTATCAGTCAGCTCCGGTGCAGACATTTCTGGCTGAAGGTCATAAGTCGCCACTTTGGGTGAAGGAACCAAAATACGGTCTTCACCTTCAAAGACTTTTTCTTCCCCGCCATTTAAAAAGAAAGTCACATGGGCATATTTTTCTGTTTCTGCAATACGTAACTGGGTCATGCCCGCTTCTGAAACAACTTGGCCCAAAATATTGCTCAGCTTTTGTGCCGGAAACAAAGCACTCATAAATGTATTATGGTGGCTTGAATATTCCACCATGCCCGTTGTTGCCGCAAATGAAACAACCTTGGAACGTTCAAACCCATCAAATGAAGAGTCCGCTAGTGCCGCCAAAATTTCACGGGCACGATCTGCCCGGAAATTTGCCATCAAAAGCGCATCACCATCTTGCATCCCATCAAAACCGTTAATGGCTGTGGGCAAAACAAATTCATCGGTTTCACCCTTATCATAGGACTGGGTAATCGCGTTTAAAGCAGTTTCAGCCTGCTCGCCTTTGCCTTGGGTCATCACCTCATAAGCACTAGAGACACGTTCCCAACGTTCATCGCGATCCATGGCATAAAAACGCCCTGAAATCGTTGAGATTTTCACATTCTTACAGTTGGAAATATCATCTTCAAACTTGGCAACAAACTCTTTGGCGCTGCTCGGTGGAGTATCACGCCCATCTAAAAAGGCATGAAGATGCACTTCAACACCTTGCTCATCCAGCGTCTTTGCCAAGGCAACCATATGGTCTTGGGAAGAATGCACACCACCGGGCGACATCAAGCCCATAAGGTGACACGCTCCACCCGTTTTCTTCAAGGAAGTGACCAAATCGGTCATGGCCTGGGTATCCCCCAGCGCATCATCAGCCACTGCTTTATCAATGCGCGGAAGGTTTTGCATAACCACACGGCCCGCACCCAAATTCATATGACCGACTTCAGAATTCCCCATCTGACCACTGGGCAGACCAACTTTTTCAGCACAAGCATCCAGACGTGTTGTTGGACAGTCCTGATACAAACGGTCCCACGTTGGTGTTTGGGCAATCGCAATCGCATTGTCTGCTTGTTCTGTTCTCTCTCCCCAACCATCAAGAATACAAAGGATCGTTGGGCGGGCAGCTTTAATGTTGGTCATAGCGCTTTAGGGTCTCAAGGTTCGTGTCATAGTCGTAATGTATGTGGGTCGTTGCCCGCAAAAATGCCAGATATTTTGACACTTCAACCAACAACGACCCACATAATAAATACTGAGCTGATGAGCAGTCGATTAACGACCGGCTGCATCAATCTCTTTAAGGCTTTTTTCTGCACGGAATGCTTTTTCAATAGAATCCTGCGCACGTGTCACCATGTTTTTCAAGGTATCTACGAAACCGCGCATATCATTTGCCACATTGGTAAATGTATCTTCATATTGACCAGCCGTTGCGGCCTCAATCGCCATGTTTGTCGCAATAGAGTTGGATTGTGAAACAACCTCAGCAATGCGTTTTGCTTGTTCGTTAAGGTATTTCACACCACCATTATCACTGGCAAATCTTTCCAGCGCATAAGCAATATCATCAGCTTCGCTATAGGTGGCTTCTTCAGCCGCATATTCTTCGCTATATTCCTGTGGGTATTCTTCCACAGCTTCAACAGTTTCAGCATATTCAACCGCAGCGGCTTCTTCTTGGACTTCTTCTTCGGCTGCATTGAAGGCTTCAATCTTTTGCATTTCAAGATTGATCTGTTCCAAGCGGTTTACCAACTCACGCGTATATTGCGTCAAGGCACGAATAGAAACACCATATTGACCAGCACGGCCGGCTGCTAATTCCGCATTCAAGGAAAGAATCCGCATATCTTCGGCAACATCGCCAAGCCCCTGAAAGGCTTCAAATGTATTTCTACATTGTCCAAAGAGTTCTTGTTGGTATTGCGCAACCTGTTGGTCAGCAGCTTCCAACGCATATGAGCTGACAGAATCTTGCATTTTTATCGCTTCGCCCCTAGTTAGTAAAAGTCGTTTCTCAAGTTATAGGGGATTATGCCCGTTTTCGTCAAAACCGCAAACGTCTTTATTGGGAAATAAAGTATAATATCCGGTTTTTTTTGGGTAAGTATAACCTAAAGGCGAATAAATCAGTCCCTATGGTAAGGATGACCCGATAAAATCGCCGATGCGCGAAAGAGCTGTTCAGCCAACATGGGGCGCACCAGCATGTGGGGCCATGTCATTGACCCAAAACTTATGAGCAAATCAGAACGGGCGCGCACGCTTTCATCCAGCCCATCAGCCCCGCCGATGATAAAGGCAATATCACCGCGGCCCTGATCCTGCCATTTCTGGATTTTTCCAGCAAATTCGCGACTCGAAAATGTTTTACCGCGCTCATCCAATGCCACAATCACCGCGCCATTAGGCACCGCATTGAGCAAAAGCTCCGCCTCAGCCTGTTTCAGCTCCGCGCCAGATAGTTTTTTGCGAAAATCCAGTTCTTTTAGGACGGGGGCGGGACGCATGCGGGCGCCATAGGTTTCAAAAAGGTCCTTTTCCGGGCCTTTTTTCCATTTTCCCATGGCGATAATATGTGTGCGCACATGCACGGTTTTTAACCGATATGTTCGGAGTTTTCTTCGCTGGCACCGCTTTCAGGCAGTTCAACATTCCACATTTTTTCAAGATTGTAGAAATCGCGAACTTCTGGGCGGAACAGGTGGATGATCACATCAAAGGCATCAACCACAACCCAATCGCCTTGCTCTTTACCTTCAGCAAACAGACCTTTCAGGCCTTGGGCTTTTAGTTTTTCCATCAAATGATCCGCCATAGCAACCACTTGGCGTTGAGACGTACCAGACGCAATAACAAGATGGTCAGCAAGACTGGATTTACCAGCCAGATCAATCGTTACGATATCTCTTGCTTTATCGTCGTCAAGGGAAGTGACAGCCATTTCCAGGATTTCCTTGGAGCTTATCTGGCCGTTTTTTTTGCGTGCTATGGTCTTAGTCCTTCATTTGTTGCCTGATCTGGGTCGCCGAGATCGCCATTCCCCGTATGGGCAGAAAGACCCAAGCCGGAGTATCTTTACATTTTAACACAGATGCCTGCTTTTGGGGCAGTCTATATGATGCAAAACATTTTGCTGTCATCGACGATATAGCCTTTAAAGCATAGGTCGGGCGATGAAAGACTGCAATTGGGCAGGTCTTGAATATCGCCTGCCAATCTTTCCAACGATGAAACGTGGCCAGATTGTCAGCCCCCATAATCCAGACAAAGCGAATATGAGGATAACGCCGCTTTAATGCTTTTAGCGTGTCGGCGGTATAGCGGGTGTTGAGCCGAGTTTCAAGTGTTGTGATCTGAATGCGGGGATTTCGCACCACTTTTTGTGCAGATTTCACCCGGTTTTCGATTGAAGCCATGCCTTTTTTGGATTTCAGCGGGTTTTGCGGGCTCACCAGCCACCAAACCTGATCTAGCCCCAAAAGCTTCAATGCTGTCTCAGAAATATAGACATGACCTTCATGGGCGGGGTTAAACGACCCGCCCAAAAGGCCGACTGTTAATTTTGTCTGAGGTCCAAAAGAAGGAATGCGCATTGCCTAATTCCACAAAAGGGCGTCAAAAAAACGCACGCTTATGGACGACATTGCCCATCACCGCGCACTTTATATTTAAAGCTGGTGAGCTGTTCCACACCAACGGGCCCACGCGCATGCATTTTACCCGTGGAAATGCCGATCTCAGCGCCCATGCCAAACTCACCACCATCGGCATATTGAGTTGAGGCATTAAGCACACAAATCGCACTATCCACCTGATTGAGGAAATCTTCCGCAGCTTGGTTATCTTCGGTGATGATGCAATCGGTATGATGTGAGCCATACTTATTAATATGGCTCACCGCTTCTTTCACATCCTCAACCACTTTGACAGAAACGATGGCATCAAGATATTCCATGCCCCAATCTTCTTCGCTCGCTGCAACCACACGATCATCAAGGGCCTGAATATCCCCATCACCGCGGACCTCACAGCCCGCATCCATCAGGTCACCTAAAATGGCACTGGCCTGACTTTCAAGAACAGAGCGATTAATCAACACGGTTTCAGTTGCCCCGCAAATTCCTGTGCGGCGCATTTTACCATTTACAATCACCTTGCGGGCTTTTTCCAAATCCGAGGCCGCATCCACATAGATATGGCAAATACCATCTAAATGTTTAAACAACGGAATTTTCGACTCGCGCGTAATGCGCTCAATCAAACCTTTACCGCCACGGGGCACAATCACATCAATGGTTTCAGACATGGTGAGCATTTCACCAACGGCTGCACGGTCGGTTGTGGGGATCATTTGAATACAGGTCTTGGGCAGGCCCGCTTGTTCCAGCGCTTGGGCGAGACAATCCATAATCGCATGGCTGGAATGAAAGCTTTCCGAGCCACCACGCAAAATCGCCACATTACCTGACTTTAATGATAAAGCCCCCGCATCCGCCGTTACGTTTGGGCGCGATTCGTAAATAATGCCGATAACACCAAGGGGCACACGCACACGCGTGATATTCAAACCATTAGGGCGATCCCATTGAGACATGATCTCACCGACCGGGTCATCCAGCTGGGAAATCGCTTCAAGACCTTTTGCCATACCTTCAATGCGCGCATCATCCAGCATGAGGCGATCCAGCATAGAGCCGCTTAAGCCTTTTTCTTGGCCTGCTGCCATATCCTTGGCGTTGGCTTCTTTAATCATCGGTGCATTAGCGCGCAGCAAGGCTGCCCCTTTTAACAGGGCATCGTTTTTTTGCTCACTTGGGGCAATGGACAATTCCAGGGCTGCGGCTTTCGCCTTTTCACCAAGTTCTGCCATCATTGCTTTAATATCTTGCGCGCTCATTGCACTCATTTCCTTATTTTTACATATATGTGCGTCAAAATAAGCATTTCAATTCCCTCTGGCAACCTGTATCACTATTTCATGAGTACAAACGAATATACATACAACTGGTCAAGGGACCGTTTTCAGGTCTTTTTACTGTCTTCTTGTCAGGCTTTAGTCATGAGTGCGGGCAGCTTGATCATGACCATGACAGCCCTTACGGGTACCTACTTGGCTGATGATCCGTCCATGTCCACCCTGCCCTTGGCGATCCAGTTTGTAGGCATGATGTGCGCCGCTGTTCCCGCTTCCCTCTTTATGGGGAAAGTCGGCAGGAAGATTGGCTTTAGCGTTGGTTTCTTCATTGGTTTTCTCTCCGCAGGCCTTGCCACATGGGGCATTTTTGAAGGTTCTTTCTGGTTATTCTCTGCGGGCAGTTTTGGCCTTGGGATAACAAATTCCTTTGGTCAGTATCTTCGTTTTGCCGCAACCGAAGTGGTCGAAGCTCAACACCGCCCCCAAGCCATTTCCTATGTGATGGCAGGTGGGATCATCGCAGCCTTTTTAGGGCCATGGCTGGCAACCCAGACCAAGGATTATTTTGAGCCTGTGCTTTTTGCCGGGGGCTTTGCGTCTCTCACCCTTGTCTATATCGCCGCTATTTTCGTTGTCTGTCTGGTGCGTTTTAGAAATGATGTCCCCCATGAAGACCATCACGGACCCGCCCGCCCGTTAAGCGAAATTGCCAAACAACCCGCCTTTATCACCGCTGTTCTCGCTGCCGCCATGGGCTATGGGGTGATGAGTTTTGTCATGACAGCTACCCCACTTGCCATGGTGGGATGCGGGCTTGAATTTAAAGATGCAGCCTTTGTCATTCAATGGCATGTGGTCGGCATGTTCCTGCCCAGTTTCTTTACCGGAAAACTGATTAAAAAATACGGGGTGCTGCGCATTATCTTTATCGGCACACTGTTAAATGTCGCCTGTATGGCTTTTGCCTTAAGCGGACTTGATCTCATGAATTTCTGGTTTGCGCTTGTCGCGCTTGGGGTGGGGTGGAACTTCATGTTTATTGGCGGATCATCCCTGCTCACCCAATGTTACCGCGAGACGGAACGCTCCAAAGTTCAAGCGGTAAATGACCTGATTGTCTTTAGCGTTGTTGCCATCGGCAGCTTTTCAAGCGGGGCCATTCAAAATGCCATGGGCTGGGATTGGGTCAATATGGTCATTGGCTTACCGCTCCTGCTCGCTTTACTCAGCGTCATCTGGTTGGGTATCCAGCAAAAAAACATGAAGATGATGACCGGCTCTTAACCGCGTTTGGGCGGATGGCGGATCTCTTCATTATCCCATGTATGCAAGGTTTCTTTAATCCAGTTTGCCGTCTTATACCAAATGGGCAGTTGCGCCATAAGATAGAGATAGAAATCCTTTGAAAACATGGATTTCTTCTGTTCACGCTTGGCCCATTTCCATGCCCGCCCCGCACAGCGTTTAAACGCCAAACGTTGCAATTGCGTTGGCACATCGGGGTTATCGCGCAAGAAATGATACATATTGGCACTCATGGTATAGACCATGGTGGGATGTGCCCCCATCATGCGCCCATCCACATCGCGCGGGCCAATAACAGCCAAAAGGTCGGTTGAGCCCATGCGCCCACGCCCAGCCACACGCAAGGGAATGGAAACATCTTGCACAAAGACTTCAGGGTCCGCCCCGCCCATTTCCTTAAACATACTGGTACGCACCATGGTGGAGGTTGAGCCTGCCATACCGCGTTTAATAAACTCACGAAGTGGATCATTAATGATATGAACGCTACCGCTCTCATCTTCTTGCTTTAAGGCTTCAGCTTCCACATCATCACTTAAAACCCATTTGGCGGAAAGATGATCAAGCTTATGTTCGCGCATCATTTCTAACATGCGCCTTGAGGCATAAGAAGTCAGCACATCATCGGCATCAACGATTTTGATAAATTCACCAGATGCCGCAAAACCACCTGTGTTGGTTGCCACACTGATGCCGCCATTTTCTCGCGTGATGATACGCACGTTATCCCAGCCTTTTGTGCGCTCCCGGATCATCTCAACTGAATTATCTGTGGAGCCATCATCAACAAAGATATATTCGCGCGAAAAATCACCGCTTTGGCGCTCCAACCCATTGAGCATGGGTTCCATATAAGGGGCTTTATTATAAACCGTGATAACGTAAGAAATATCAATCATAGTTCCACCACCAGATGGTCACGATGGATCATTTCATCACGCCCTATATAACCAAGCTTATCTTTAATCTCGCTAGATTTTACCCCAACGATTTTGCGCGCATCTTCTGAGCCATAGGCAATCAAGCCGCGCCCGATCTCCACCCCGTCCGGTCCTTTAACCGTAACAGCCTCACCGCGCATAAAATCGCCTTTAACTTCCTTCACCCCAATGGGCAAGAGACTTTTCCCCGCCTTTAAGGCCTTGATCGCCCCGCCATCAACAATGACTTCGCCAACAGGTTTAAGACTGCCCGAAATCCATTGTTTGCGCGCTTTCTTGGGTGTGGCAGCAGGTAAGAACCATGTACATTTTGCGCCATCTTCCAAGGCTTTTAAAGGATGCTCGCGCTCTCCTTTGGTAATCACCATGCGACAGCCCGCATTAATGGCAATTTTAGCAGCAGCGATTTTTGTCGTCATACCGCCTGAGCCCACATCGCTGGCAGAACCAGACGCCATGGCCTCAATATCAGCATTAATACTATCAACTACGGGAATAAAAGTGGCATTTTCATCCTTAGAAGGATCAGCCGTATAAAGTCCGTCGATATCTGAAAATAACACAAGCGTATCCGCACTGATCATCGCAGCCACCCGTGCGGCTAAACGATCATTATCACCAAAACGGATTTCATCGGTTGCCACAGAGTCATTTTCATTAATCAAGGGCACCGCGCCGACTTTCAGCAATGTCTCAATGGTATTGCGCGCATTAATATAGCGACGACGATTTTCACTATCTTCCAAGGTCACCAAAATTTGCGCCACAGTAATTTGATGATGACCAAGAACTTCCTGATAGGCATGGGCAAGGCGGATATTACCACAGGCCGCAGCGGCTTGTTTTTCATCAAGGCGCAGGCTTGTTTTAGGTAAATCAAGATGGCGTCTTCCCACCGCAATGGCACCAGAAGTAACGATCACCACTTCTTGACCACGTGCACGCACAGCTGCAATGTCAGCAGCTAGACTATCAAGCCATTTGCGATGCACCGTGCCATGGGCTTCATCCACCAACAAGGCAGAGCCGATTTTAATGACAATACGCTTGGCATCTTGAACCTGCGTACTTTTGAGAAGATCACTCATAAAATTACCCTGATATATTCTTGATGTTTTTATAGGGGATTAGAAATGCGTTGTCATCCCAATGGATCAAACGGTTTATCTTCGCCTTGCTCGCTCTTATCTTCATCAAGAGGGCCTTCATCCCATGGGCCTGCGGTGAATTCTTTAACACCACCGACTTCACCTTTAATGATGCGTTGCATTTCCAGCAAGAGAGCAGGCACACCTGTGTGGGCCACACCGGAAATGGTGTGAATATTGCCATCATAGACTTTTGCCAGCAGTTCTTTTTGCTCTGCCACCTGTTCTTCAAGCAGTGCATCACATTTATTAAGTGCAACCACTTCAGGCTTGGCTGCCAGTTCAGGGCTATAGGCTTCCAGCTCGTGACGGATGGTTTTATAAGCCACATCCACATCGTCTTGGGTCACATCAATTAGATGGAGCAAAACCGCACAGCGTTCCACATGCCCAAGGAAGCGATCGCCCAGGCCTTGGCCTTCATGGGCACCTTCAATCAAACCGGGGATATCGGCAATCACAAACTCACGACCATCTTTCTTATCACCAGAAAGCACAACACCAAGGTTAGGATGCAAGGTTGTAAAGGGATAATCTGCAATCTTTGGCTTGGCGCGCGAAACAGCTGATAAAAAGGTGGATTTACCCGCATTTGGCAAACCAACAAGGCCAGCATCGGCAATCAGTTTAAGGCGCAACCAGACCCAACGTTCCACACCGGGCCAGCCCGGCTCATTTTTGCGAGGCGCTTGGTTGGTGGATGTTTTAAACTGGGCATTACCGCGCCCGCCATCACCACCGCGCATCAAGACACTTGAAACACCGGGTTCTAGAAAATCAGCCAGAACCGTTTCACGGTCTTCATCCAAGATTTGTGTCCCCACAGGGACTTTTAAGACAACATCGTTGCCTTTGCGACCAGACATGTTACGCCCAGCACCACCATCGCCACGCTTGGCTTTGAAATGTTGCTGATAGCGATAATCGATCAGGGTGTTGAGGTTATCCACACATTCGATGATTACATCACCGCCGCGACCGCCATCACCACCATCAGGGCCACCAAATTCGATATTTGCTTCTCGTCTAAAACTGGTACAGCCATTGCCGCCATCGCCACTTTTAAGAAAGATTTTTGCCTGATCTAAGAATTTCATTGTCTCGTCGTCCTCGCCGATGCGGGGACCTCCGTATAATCTGGATAAAAGATCCCCACATTGGCGAGGACGACATATTTCTATTAACGAAAAAAGAGGAATGGAAAAACCACCCCTCTCTTCTCTAACTTTTCATAAGCTTTGAAAAAGCTTATTCAGCAGCGTCTACGTTTACGTAGGTGCGGCCTTTGGCTTTGGTGCGGAAGTTCACTTTACCTTCTGCTGTAGCAAACAGAGTGTGATCTTTACCGATGCCTACGTTTTCGCCTGGGTAGAATTTTGTGCCGCGTTGACGGACCAAAATGTTACCAGCGAGAACAGCTTCACCACCGTATTTTTTTACGCCGAGGCGTTTGCTTTCTGAATCGCGACCGTTACGGGACGAGCCACCAGCTTTCTTATGAGCCATAACTTAATCTCCTGAGGTTAACGGCCTTAGCCTTTAATAGACTTAATGCGCAAAACAGTCTGCTCTTGGCGGTGACCTTTTGTGCGGCGATAGTTTTGACGGCGCTTTTTCTTAAAGATGATAACTTTATCACCTTTGCCTTGCTCAAGAACTTCTGCAGTAACTGCAGCGCCTTTAACAAGTGGCGTGCCAACTGTGGTTTTGCCTTCTGCACCAACCAGAAGAACGTCTTCCAGCTTGATTTCAGAACCGGCTTCACCAGCCAATTTTTCAACAACGATTACGTCGTTTTCAGCGACAGTATACTGCTTGCCGCCTGTTTTAACGATAGCGAACATGGTTCACATACCCTTTAATATACGCGCTTTACGGTGCCTGCATCATGCAGAACTTGCCAACTTAAAAATTACCCCAAGCAGCGTGCTGATAAAATGGACAAAGAAAAACATCTTTATCCAGAGTCGGCGCAATATACTTATATTTGCCAAAGAGTCAATATTTGTCTGTTTTACTACCACATATGTATAACCACATAAATTTTATGAGTTTTTTGTGTACAAATGGAATTTGTTTTATAAAATGTCTTGTACAAAGCAAAAACCAACAAAGGTTCTCAAAAGATGACGAACGCCAATAATATTTTGACCGGGGAAGAACGTACATTTGGTGACGATGAGATTATCGTTAGTAAAACGGACTTAAAAGGCCGCATTACTTACGCTAATAAAATTTTCCTTGATGTTGCGGGCTACATCCTGCCTGAAGTCATGGGTCAACCCCACAGCATGATCCGTCATCCAGATATGCCACGATGTGTTTTCAAACTCCTTTGGGACACAATGGCACAGAAGAAAGAGCTATTTGCTTATGTCATGAACCGCTGCAAAAACGGTGACCATTACTGGGTTTTGGCGCATGTTACGCCAAGCTTTGATGTGAGTGGCAATATTGTGGGATATCATTCAAACCGCCGCGTTCCAAAACGCGACACGCTGGATAACATCATCATTCCGCTTTATGCCCAACTGTTACAAATTGAACAGTCCCATCAAAATAGAAAAGAAGGTATGGAAGCCTCAACTCAGCATTTAATGGGCATCTTAAACGAGAAAGGTGTTGCCTACGATGAGTTTATCCTCTCAATCTAGGACTACGTTTTTAACTATTCTTGCCTTTGGCGCGCTGATCGCCCTTTTCATCCAGACGATTGTTGTAAGCGGGTTTTCCCTGCTTCCTGTTGTCTTGATCGTGCTCACGTCTGTTTGTCTATTTCTCCTGCTTTCTTCGGGTGAAAGTGCTGCTTCTTGTGCAGGCATGGATGAAGTTACACGTGTATGTCATGAAATTGACAAAGGTAATTTCGAAGCCCGTATCACGTCTGTAAGCTCGGGAAAAACCCAAGAGCTTTATGATGCGGTAAACGCTGCCATTGATCGAACAGATGCCTTTGTTCGTGAATCAGCTGCGGCTATGGAATATGTTGCTGATAAAAAATACTTCCGTCGTATTTTTGAGCGCGGCATGACAGGGGCATTCTTAAAAGCCTCACGCGATATCAATGGCTCCATCCATAACCTTTCTGAAATGCAAAGATCATCTATTGAACTGCAAGGAAAAGTGCATGAAGTGGTTGGCCGTGTTGTGGAAAATTCCAATTCTATCGTTCAAGAAGCCGAAAGCATGGGCGGCAAAATCGATAAAAGCTCATCAGGCACCATTGAAGTTGCGGATTCTGCCTTTGAAACCTCACAAAGCATCACGCTTGTTGCTGCTGCAACCGAAGAATTAACCTCTTCTGTTGCTGAGATTACCCGTCAGGTTTCTTACGCCAGTGAAACGTCCAAAACAGCCATGGATAATGTGGAAAGTATTCAAAGTGATATCACCATGCTTTCTGATGAAGCCAAAAACATTGGTGAAGTCATCCAGTTGATTTCTGACATTGCAGCAAAAACCAATCTCCTTGCCCTAAACGCGACTGTAGAAGCTTCACGTGCAGGCGAGGCTGGTAAAGGCTTTGCCGTTGTGGCAGCTGAAGTTAAAAATCTTGCAGATCAAACCAGTAAAGCCACTGATAAAATTGCAGAGCAAATCGGCAATATTCAAGAGGCCACAGATGGTGTTGTCCATAAATCACGCGATATCAGCCGCACCATTCATGAAATTAATGAAGTCTCAGCCGCCATCGCAGCAGCAGTTGAAGAACAAGGTGCAGCCACCAGTGACATTTCAACCAAAGTCAGCCATGTTGCCGATCAATCCACCAAAGTATCTGATCGCATCGGTGATATTGCCCAAGCTTCAGCCGGGTCTTATGCAGGGGCCATTGCCGTAATTTGGGCCGCTGGTGACCAGATTGAACCTGTGGAAGAACTCAACACAGACCTCAAGACCTTCTTTAAAATGCTGTAAATTATCGTTAAGAGCCTCCCACCATATGCGGGGGGGCTCTTACTTATAAGAAATCTCGATAACTTCGAGCTCTTCTGCGCCCTTGGGGGTCTTTACTGTTACCAAGTTCCCCACCCGCGCTTTATTGAGCGCACGCGCAACGGGCGAGACCCAGCTGATCAAGCCTTTGGTGGAATCGACCTCATCTTCACCAACGATGCGCACAGAAACTTCTTCTTCACGCTCATTTTCATAAATAACGCTTGCGCCAAAAAAGACCTGATCGCGGTTGGTTTGCTCTTCGACCTTAACCACAACCGCCGCCTCAATACGTTTAGTCAGGAAACGCACGCGACGATCAATTTCGCGCAGGCGTTTTTTACCATATTGATAATCGGCATTTTCTGAGCGATCACCATTACCCGCAGCCCATGAAACCACCTTGACCACTTTGGGTCTTTCAACCGACCAAAGCGCGTATTTTTCATCTTTTAGGGCCTCAAGACCCTCTGGAGTGATGTAATTTGGTCTTTCCATTGAACTTTCACTTGTTTGATTTTCTATTCTGATTACATTGTTTTGCAGACAGGTCAAAAGGTATTCAAAATGAAACGCTCAAAATCTTTAAAACTGGCCCTCATGGGTGCAACACTTTTCACCATGACGGCATGTGACAACCCCGATGAGGTTGCCTCTATTTTCGAAGACGTGGATGAATGTGCAAAGTTTGAAGGACAAGACCTTGATCAATGCCGCCAAGGTTGGGAAAAAGCTGCTGAAGAACATGTGCGCACAGCACCGAAATACACCTCCGTTGAAGATTGCCAAGCTGACTTTGGTGAAGCACAATGTGAACAGGCCCCGCAACAAACCTCCACAGGTGGTTCTATCTTCATGCCGATGATGATGGGCTATATGATGGGCTCCATGCTGTCAGGGGGTGGACGTTCCAACGTGGCAACACAGCCGCTTTATCGCTCCAAAGATGATCCTAAAAACTTCCGCACGGGTGATAACCAAAAAGTCTCTGGCAAAACGGGTGTGCAAAAAGTCCCCTCAAACGTGACCAAACGCCCAACAACCAAAACTTCAACCGTGCGTCGCGGTGGTTTTGGCAGCACAGCCATGCGCAAGACGGGTGGCTTTAAGAGCTATGGTGGCTGATGTCATTCTGGCACAGGCCAGAAACTAGACACTGGTCTTCACCAGTGTAACAGGAAAAAAAATGCATCGTATTGAGATTGAAGAACGTTCCAACTGGCAGGACCTGGCAAAAGAGGTCGGCTTCCAGTTTCACACCATTGATGGTGAGAAATATTGGGATGAAAGCGTGTGTTATCGCTTCACCCTAGAGCAGATTGAAACCCACATCGAAGACCCAACAGCCGAGTTGGAGCAGATGTGTTTTGAAGTGGTGGAACGCGTCATCAACGATGAAAGCCTGCTGCAAAAATTTGCCATCCCCAGACATTATTGGGACTTTGTGCGCCAAAGCTGGTTAAACCGTGAAAAAAATCTCTATGGTCGCATGGATTTTTCCTATGATGGATCAGGGCCTGCCAAGCTTTTAGAATATAATGCTGACACCCCCACCTCGCTTTATGAAAGTGCCGCCTTTCAATGGGTCTGGCTGGAACAAGCCATGGAACAGGGGCTCATCCCGCCTGATTGTGACCAGTTTAACTCCCTTCATGAAGCCATGGTTGGTGCCTTTGGCACGATGGAGATCAAAGACACTCTTCATTTAGCCGCCTGCCAAGGTAGCCTTGAAGATGAAGGCACCGTTCGCTATATCGAAGAATGTGCCAATCAGGCCCAAATCGAGACACACTTCATCCATATGGAAGAAATTGGTATTGATGAACAAGGGCGTCTCACAGACCTGCATGACCATGTCATCACCAATCTCTTCAAACTCTATCCATGGGAATGGATGATGCAGGATGAATTTGGGGCCGCCATGGCAGACTGTGGTGCAACCTTCATTGAGCCTGCTTGGAAAACGGTCCTGTCCAACAAAGCCATCCTACCCGTATTATGGGATATGTATGAAGGTCATCCGAACCTTTTACCGGCTTATTTTTCTGATGATCCAAAAGCGTCCAGCTTAAGCGGTGGTTTTGTTCAAAAGCCGCTCTTTTCGCGCGAAGGTGCTAATGTCACCATTCATCAAGACGGCGAAGCAATTGAAAGCGTCACTGGCCCTTATGGGGAAGAAGGCTCAATCGTACAAGCTTTACACCCTTTGCCCATTTTTGAGGGCAACCATACAGTGATTGGCAGTTGGCTTGTGGCCAGCCAACCCTGCGGCATGGGGATTCGCGAAGATAATTCAGCCATAACCAAGGATACATCGCGCTTTATCCCGCATGTGATACGCGATTAATCTAAAGCAAGCTCTTCAAAAAACTCATCTTTATGTGTGCGCCGTCACATACATTAAGATAATTCTATTCTACCCTAGGGATAGATTTACAAATCTGTTATAATTTTTCAGGGTTATAGGGATACTTGTTATGTCTGAAGTCACACAAAATGATGTGAAGATTTTATATGGGGATGCGTCACCGGAACGCCGCGCTGTTCTGGCGCAGAAAATCGCCTATAATATGAATAGCGAGACCTTATCGGAGACAGAATTTGAACTGGCCCTCGCCATCTGCCAAAAACTGGCCGATGATATTGATGAAACGGTTCGCTGCTCCCTTTCCCAAGCCCTGAAGAACTCAACTGACATTCCCAAAGAACTTGCTCTAAAACTGGCTCAAGATGTTTTAGATGTCTCTTTGCCTATGCTGGAGTTTAATGAGCTTCTCGATGATGCAGACCTGATTACCTTGATCAAAACAGGGGATGTTAAGCGCCAATTAGCCATTGCCCATCGCCCCGCATTAAGCCCCAACGTCACCCATAATCTTTGCAGCCAAGGTAGTGAAGAAGTTGTTGATCATGCCTTAAAAAATGAGGGTGCCCAATTTATTGAGCAAACTTATGAGCTTGTTTTACAACGCTTTAATCAAAGCGCACAGATTCAATCCAGCATGGCTTCGCGCGCAGAACTACCTGCCCAAATCATTGATCAAATGGTTGATCTGATCAGTGATCAAATCAAGGCACATCTCCTTGGAACCAACGATATCAGCCCCGTTCAACTGGAAAAAATGGTCCTTGAATCGCGCGAAGATGCCAAACAGCGGTTCTTTCAGAACCCTTTATCCAAACGCGATGCGCAAAAGCTCGTGATTGCGTTGGATAAACAAGGGAAACTCAGTAATGAGCTGATCATCAGAGCGCTAGAAATCGGAGACCGCACCTTCTTTGAATATGGCTTGGCTCAGCGCGTAAAAATCCCTGTGCAAAATGCCCAAGCCCTCATTAAAGACAAAGGCGAAAAAGGCTTTAAAGCCCTTTATACCCAAGCTGCCCTGCCCATGGCGGAATTTCAAGCCATCAACTATATGGTGGATGTGGAATATCACAGCAAAAAGAACCGCGCGATCACCTCCCCAGATGACTTATGCGCGCAGGCAGATGAGCCTGAAAGCTGGTTAACCCAGACCGCGAATAAAAAGAAAAAATGGCGTTTTTTCTAAGGCGTGGGTTTTAGCCGAATAACTTATCAATATCGTCTTGGGAAACTTGTCCACCCGGTGCTGGGGCTGCGGCTTCTTTTTTCGGCTCTTTAGGCTTAGGTGCAGGTTCTTTGGCAGCTGGCGCAGGTTCTGCATCAAACAGGGCATCAACTTCACTTTGAGAAGAGACAGCAGATGCGGGCGCAGCGGGTTCTTTTGCGGGTGGCGAAACAGGAGCGGGTGAATCAAACAGATTATCAATGGCATCTTGTGAGACCTGAGCATTGGGTGCTGGCGCGGCATCATTACCAAACAAGGCATCAATATCGTCTTGAGAGACTTCCTGACCAACCACATCGGGCCCGTGCATGGCAATATCGCCATCGCGCATGCCAATGGCATCTTCAATGGTTTCATTCTCATCAACGGGCATTTCTTCCAGCCCTTTGCGCCCAACAATCTCAACCAAGCTATCAAGCGTGCCTTCGAGCTTGTTCATAATACGCACGATTTTAGAAATACGCTGCCCTGTCAAATCATGGAAAGAACAGGATTCAAAAATCTTGTTGGTGCTGTCTTGAATATTATTGCAAGAATTTTGCGCCTCTGGATATTTTACATTTGCGCTTAGGTCCTCAACTGAATTGAGAATATCCTCAGCAGACTCCATAATCGTGTTGGTCGCATCTTCGGTGGTTTCACAGATCGTATTGAGCTGATCGGACACCGTATTAAAGTGATCAACCGAAGATTTTGGGTGTTTAATGGCGGCAAGCTCAGACTTAATCTTAGTGATATAATCCACCAGATGTAAAATTTGCTCTGCCAATAACTGAACGGGTACCTGTTCGGCCATTAAAAACTCCATTGAAACGGGTTATATTATGTAACCCTACTGTCTTTTTTATAGTGATATTTATAATACTCTTAAGTGCAACGCCCTGCCAAGCTTTGGATTCTTTTTTTTATAAAATCTCTCCCATACCCCCAAAATCATCAGATAAGGGAAATATCCCGGAAAGTCTCAATAAACAAAAAAACCGACCGGAAAATCCGATCGGCTTTTTTTGGCTGGGGCACCAGGATTCGAACCTGGGAATACTGCTACCAAAAAGCAGTGCCTTACCGCTTGGCGATGCCCCATTACTTGGTGGCGCGGAACATACGACCTAATTTTCGAAAGTGCAAGAGGATAATTTAAAAAAAATCAAATTATTTTACCCAGTGAGACCCACCATGAAGGCTGGATGGATTTTAATTGGTCCAAGGCCTCTTTTGCAGCTTCTTCATGCTCAAACAAACCAAAGCAAGTTGCGCCACTGCCCGACATTCTGGACAAACGGCAGGCGGGCTGCGCTGATATTGCTTCCAACACTGGTTTGATCTCTGGGGCAATTTCCATAGCCGGGGCCATAAGGTCGTTCTGGCGTTCTTTAAGGGCCTCAATAAAGCCCTCAAAACCATATTCCCCACCCATGGGGGCCGCAGGGCTAAACTCAGCTGTGCGCGCTTTAAAAACAGCAGGCGTTGAAACCGCAACCATGGGGTTCACCAACACCATCCAACAATCAGGCAAGGGCGGCAAGGGCGTGATTTTTTCCCCAATTCCCGCCACATGGTTGGCATGGGCTTTCATACAGATTGGTACATCTGCGCCAAGGGACAAGGCAAGCTCTTCAAGCCCCATTGGGTCTGGAAAAATCTGCCAAAGTTCGCATAAACCTTTAAGGGCCGCTGCGCCATCGCCAGACCCCCCACCGATTCCCGCCGCCACAGGCAGTCTTTTATCAAGGGTGATACGCGCGCCTTTTTCAAGGCCGCTTAAAGCACGCAAACCATGGGCTGCTTTTAAAACCAGATTATCTGCCGGTTCCCCATCCAAAAAAGGTGCCATCGGCCCGCTCACCTCCAAGGTGATATCTTCAGCCTCTTCAAAGCTCAAAATATCCCCCGTCTGGGCAAAAACAATCAGACTATCAAGCTCATGATAGCCATTATCGCGCCGCCCACAGACATGTAGATAGAGGTTAACCTTGGCAAATGCCTCACGTGTGATGGTCATTCTTCAATCAGGCCGTTTTTGATTTTTTCTTCAATTTTTTCCAGAACATCTTTTTCAGGGTTTAGACTACGTGCGCGATACCATTGAAAACGCGCTTCACGATTGCGCCCCACCTTCCAATAGGCATCACCAAGATGATCATTAATGACAGGATCAGAAGCTTGAAGTTCAACCGCGCGCTCTAAATGAACAACGGCTTTTTCATACTCGCCGATACGGTATAAAACCCAGCCCAGACTATCCACGATATAGCCATCGCGCGGGCGTTGGGCCACGGCTTCTTCAATCATCTTTTGGGCTTTATCCATATTGCGCCCAATCTCGATCCATGAATAACCAAGATAGTTCAACACAAAAGGTTGATTTGGTTCCAGCTCTAAGGCTTTTAGAAATAAAGGTTCCGCCTCATCCCAACGTTTTAAACGCTCTAGCGTAATGGCGCGGGAATAAAACAGGTTCCAATGGTGGCGCCCAATCCCTTGCCCAATCAGGTCAATTGCTTGGGCATAGACCGCCTGGGCTTTATCAAAATGGTCGCGATGGCGCAACACATCGCCCAAGGTCATCAACCCTTCAAGGCGTTCAGGATGCTGGGCGACCATCTCTTCTAAAACATCAATGGCTTCGTCACTGCGTGAAATATCATCAAGGTTCAGCGCCATGCGCAAACGTGCAGACCATGAAAATGGGTTGGTTTTAGGGATGGTGTTATAAACCGCATTGGCATCAAGAAAACGTCCATCCGTTTCTAGGATTTCTGCTACCAAAATCTGCGCAATGGGAAAATCAGCTTTGATATGCAGCGCCAAACGCCCCATGATCAAACCGGCCTGACGCGTACTGTGTGAGCGCAGCGATGAAGACAGGCCAAATAAGGTTTCCGCAATCCCATCTTTAATGGAAAGTTCCGTGCGTGTTGCCAGAACCCCGCTTTCCAATTCATCACGCATAGCTTGGATATAAAGTGAGTCGGGATGGGCCAGTGAATAGTCCTGATAGACTTTTTCGGCCTCAGCCAGACGGTTTTGCTTCACCAACAATGTGCCATAAAGCTCTGCTAGGCGAAGCGACATGCCATTGGGGCCAACCGAGGCTAGTTTATAATGTTTTTCCGCCTCTTCAAAACGCTCCCCATATTGGTTTAATAACCCACTATGAAGATGATAAAGCGCTTCCAGACCTTTTTGTTCTTTAAAACCATCCATGGATTTAAGCGCCGCATCCACCCCTTTTTCACCTGCAATTAACCAAGCATGGACCAACGGCTTAACGTAAGCTCCAAGACCTTTTGAAGATAGTGTTTCTGCCAGTTCATAAGCCGACTTCATCTGACCCTGTGCCACATGATCAACAATCAAAAGCACATGAGACATAAGATTGTCTTGTTTCAGCCTTTTCGCAATTTGCGCGGCTTCACTGATGCGACCCTCGCCTGCTAAAATGGTGAAAAGCTGGCGATCAAGGTTATTATCCAAGGTGGTTGGCAGGTCTTCGCTGGATTTCACAGAAGAAAGAAAATCTGCTGCATCGCGCATCTGGCGATGTCGCACGGCATATTGCCCCACAAGATAATCAGAAAAAGAAGATGCCCCCGGCGTAAGTGGCTTTGCGCTTGGCTCACTTGCTGTTGTGCAGCCTGTCATTAAAAGCGGCGCACAGATCAGTGCACTCACAAAAATCTTTTTCATGCCCAAAGCAGCCACTTGAATTCCTTTAGTTTTTTATCACATCGTCTTTTATTTAAAATGCAGTGTAGCCGAGCGATTACCCGTGGTGCAAACTCATAAATAGTTTTTTTGTTATTAATACTGTATCTTTAAGAAAAAAATACGGTGCTAAAGAGATAAAAATGTCAGAAAAAGAATCTGTTGGCCTTGATCATTGGTTTGAAACATCATTAGACCTGCTTTGTATTCTTAATGATCAAATGGGCTTTGAAAAAGCGAGTGCATCTTGGTCACACAGTTTGGGCTGGCCCCTAGGGGAACTTACGTCCCTCACTGTGCTTGAGCTTCTTCATTGTGATGATATTAAGAGCGTGGAAAAAGCCTTATCAAACTGCTTAAAAACAGGTGAGGCTGCGCATTTTGAATGTCGCTGTAAAAACCGTGACGAACAATATATTTGGTTTAGCTGGTCTGTCACGCGCCAAGGCAAGCAGCTTTATGGCAATGGTCATAATATTGATGCCAAAAAACAAAGTGAAATCCACACCCTTTATAAGCTTAACCTGCTTGAAATGGCAGAACAGACCGCACGGGTTGGTCACTGGCATTTAGATACGGCATCCGGCTTGTTTGATTGGTCCCAAGAGGTCTTCAACATCTTTGGCAGGCGGCCTAATAAAACAGAAATCACACTGGATGATTTTATCGATGCATTTTCCGGCAGCCATCAAAAACAGCTTTGGACCTTAATCCAACAAGCTCTCAATGATGCCAGCGAGATCAATACCGAGCTGGTCATCAAACGCGAAGATACCCAAAGACGAAGTGTGATTGTGCGAGCGGTGTGTGAGCGCGATGCCAATCAGGTGATTAAGGGCATGTTTGGCATTATTCAGGATGTCACAGAAGAGCGTCTCCATCAAAAAAGCCTGCGCAATAAAGAAGAGCTTCTCTCTATGGCCTTTCGCGCAACATCCGATGGCATTTGGGATTGGGATCTGGTGTCAGACCAAGTCTGGTTCTCGCCGCAATGGAAAGCCCAGCTTGGCTATGCTGATGATGAAATCGTCAATCGTTTTGACAGTTGGGCTAATCTGGTTTTTGAAGAAGACCGCCTCAAAGCCATGAATGAACTGGACGCGCACTGCCAAGGCAAAACCGATCGTTTTGAAATGATCCAGCGTTTTCGCCATAAAAAAGGCCATACGGTCTTTATCCTTGTGCGTGCCTATGCCTTGCGCGATGAAGAAGGCCGCGCCATCAGAATGATCGGTGCCCATACCGATATTACCGAGATTAAAAAGCTCGAACAGGCGAAATCAGAATTCACCTCCATCGTATCTCATGAATTGCGCACCCCCATCACCGCTGTTCGCGGCGCAATTGGCTTGCTTAATTCCCACTACAATTCAGAACTTTCTGATCAGGTTAAAAAGCTGGTGGAACTCGCCAATAACAACTGCGAGCGCCTGACCCTGTTGGTCAATGATATTTTAGATATGGATAAGCTGCAATCAGGGCGAATGGATTTAGACATCCAGCCCATTCAAATCAACAGCTTTCTCAATACCGTGATTGACAACCACCGCACATATGGTGACCAATTCGGCGTCTCACTTCATTGTGATACAAATGGTGAAGATCTTCAGGTACTCGCTGACCAAGACAGGTTGATGCAGGTCATGGCAAATCTAGTCTCCAATGCCATTAAATTTTCCGATGAAAAAGATACGGTCAAAGTGCGCGCTTATCTGCGCAACAAGAAAGTCGCTATTTCTGTCATTGATACGGGGCGCGGCATCCCACGTGAAATGCGCGACAAAATCTTTGATAAGTTCACTCAAGCCGATAGTTCAGATCAACGCCACAAAGGGGGAACAGGGCTTGGCCTGACCATTTCCAAGGCCATGGTTGAAAATATGAACGGCACCATCAATGTCATTTCCAAAGAAGGCGAGGGTTCAACCTTCAGCATTACCTTACCTTCTGCCTGAGAAAAATTAGTCCTTTCTTTTAAAGTTTATTATACTTATGTATAGGTCTCTTAAGAAATGAGAGCAATTAAATGACCAGCTTTTTCCAATCCATAATTGATCGCATCTTTGGGTCAAATGAGACCGAAGAAGAAATGCCCGATGATGGCGGCTTGGCTGAATTTGCCAAAAACCTTGCCAAGCAACTGGAAGAAGAAGAAAAATTCGGCAAAAAACCCTCGGTAAAAGCCGAAGATGTTTTGCATGTCCAACAAGGCAAGCATGGCATGCGAGCCTATCTGCTGGATACAAGTGATTTCTCTAAAGCAATTGTCAAAGAATTACGCGCCAGCGTCGCCCCTGTTTGTGAAGGCATTTTAAAAACTAGATGTGGCGATAAGGGGACTGGGTATATGCATGTAGACGCATTTTACGCTTTTCACATTGATCATGGTGACCCTGTTGAAGAATATAACGCCGCCATTACCATTATTGATGAAATTGGACGCAGCTTATTGGGTGATCGCTACCTCACAGGTGAAAAACGTGTTCAAGTCCCTATTGCTGAGGTTATGCCAGAAGATATCATCAACAAGAACGGTCGTTTTAATGTAAAAAAAGCCAAAAAAGCCATCAAGTTGGTGCGCGAAACCAAAACCCATGGACCTGCCCAAGTTGATGTGAAAAAGAGTGAAGTCACAGCCGCACAAGGATCAAAAGACTGGGTTCAAAATGAAGTGGTGAAAATTGAAAAAGACCAAGGTGAATGGGAAGAACAAGTCCTTAAAAAGAAAGAAAAAGAACAAAAAGAGTGGCAAGTTTTAGAGCATCAGAAAAAAGAGGAAGAGGACAAGAAACAATGGGAAAGCATTGAGCATAAACCGAAACAAAAAGAAGAAAAACAATGGGAGCCTTTAGAAAAAGAAAGCCCGGAAAAAACCACAGAACAGTCTTGGCTGTCTCCAACTCCTGAAAGCCCTAAAGAAGTTCCTGGCGTTAAAAAGAAAACGCCTCCTGCTCAAACCAAAAGTAAAATAACTGTTCAGCCCACCACCTTGCGCCAACTTGGCACCATTGCCCTTGCCTTTAGACCGTCTTGGCAGACCAAGAACCAGACCATCAACAGCTATGCCGGCTATATCTATCGCCAAAATGAAGGCTCAACCTTTCAAGGTGAAGACATCTATCCCCTAGATGGAAACGAAAAAGCCATTACCCGCATTGACAAGGCCGTTGCCAAACAGGCAGCCCTTCATCTTGAACAAGTCACAAAACTAGATGGGAAACGCATTATCCTGCCGTTTCATATTTCCAGCTTGCGCCTTAAGGCGCAACGCTCCCCCCTTAAGGCCTTGCGCACACTCAATGATAAACAGCGTCAATCTATTTGGATTGAGATTATCGGGATTACGCCCGCAACCTCCCCAAGCCAACTCATTGAGGCCATTAAAAACCAACAAGACAGCTTTAGCCATTTTGGTATACGCTGTGACCTTGTAGATATTAGCCCCTCTTTAATTAAAGAAGCCCAATCCCAAGCAGAGTTTTTAAGTGCTGACCTTGCAAGCTCCAACCTACAAACCCATGACCTTGATCGCGAGTTAGCCAACCTCAATAAAATTGCGACGAGCTATAAAATGGATATCTGTACATGGGGTTTGCGCAGTAAAACCGAGCTGCAACTTGCCCTTCAAGAAGGCAGTGGTTTTATCAATGGTCCTGCATTGGCAAAAGATATGCCCAAACCGGGAAAAGTCATCCCGGTTCCTGTTGAAAAACTACTGGGTCATTAAAGAGTATCGCTACAACTCTTCGTGTTCGCCTTTGCGCGATATGGTCACATCGCGGTGAACCGACACACTCAGCAACAAACCAAAGCTAAACAGGATGGAAATCATCACCGTCCCACCATAAGAAATCAACGGCAATGGCACACCCACAACCGGTAACAAGCCCATGACCATCCCGATATTAATGAAAATATAAAGGAAGAAGGTCGTCACCACCCCAAGGGCAACAAGACGCCCGAAAATATTGCGCGAACGCATGGCAATGGCATAGCCATAGATCAACAAGAGCAAGTAAAGCCCCATCACCGCCAAACCACCCATGAGCCCATGTTCTTCCGCAAGCATGGTAAAGATAAAGTCGGTCTGTTTTTCCGGTAAGAAATTCAAGTGACTTTGCGAACCTTGGCCAAAGCCTTTCCCCGTCATACCACCTGATCCAAAAGCGATTTTAGACTGCATGATATGATAGCCTGCGCCTAACGGATCATTTTCCGGGTTTAAAAAGGTCAGCACCCTTTTCTTTTGGTAAGTATGTAAGAATTGCCACGCAACGGGAATAGCCGCCAAGGCCGATATGCCTACAAGGGCAAATTTCCACAAGCGCACACCGGCAAGGAAAAAGATCACCCCGCTGCCCAAGATCAACATCAAGGTCGTACCCAAATCAGGCTGGCGCAAGATCAATACCGAAGGTGCCGCCACCATAAAGAGCGGAACAAAAAGATATGGAATACTTTGAATTTCTTCCAGACTTCGCCCGTGAAAATAACGCGCCAAGGCCAAAATCATGGTGATTTTCATCAATTCTGAGGGTTGTAACTGGAAAAACCCAAGGCTGATCCAACGCTGCGCGCCCATCCCGATGGAGCCTTTAACCTCGACCCCAATCAACAGACCAAGGGCGATAAAATAAAGCACATAGGAATAGCGCAACCAGATGCGAATATCGGTTAAGGCCACCACAAACATGATGACCAACCCGCCGCAAAAACGAATAAGTTGCCGCTTGGCCCATGGATTCCAACTCCCAACAGAGCCCGCCACATTGGGGTCAGCAGGTGCTGCGGAATACAGCATGGCAAAACCCACACAGGCCGTGATGATCAACAAAAAGACAAAACCCCAGTTAAGTTCCAGAATTTTGCGCCCTAATGTGAGTTTGTCCTGACCGAGGCGATAACGCATCATGATATGTCCCTATGCCTCCTTATCATCTTTTTTATCTGCCGGGCTTGGGGCAACCAAAGGCTCACCACGTGCTGATTCACGGCGTTGAGCTTCTAATAAAATATCGCGCACAATTGGCGCGGCGGCTTTAGAGCCAGACCCGCCATGCTCGACAACCACCGCTGCTGCATAGCGCGGATTATCATAGGGTGCAAAACCTACAAAGAGGGCATGATCGCGCAGCTCCCACGGTAATTCATTATTTTTAAGAACGCGCACATCGCGTTCTGCCTTGGAAATACGGCGCACCTGCGCGGTCCCCGTTTTCCCCGCCATGGTGAATTCACGCTCTTTAATGCGCGCCCGAAAGGCCGTACCACCGGGAATATTCGTTACCGCATTCATGCCTTTATGAATAATCTTCAAATGGTGCGGGTTAATGCCCAAGGGCTCAAACTCTTTTCGCACGGGTACTTCAATACCTTGGCTGGTGCTGATCTTGCGGGTGAGGTGTGGCACAACTTTCTTGCCACTAACCAAACGCGCTGTCATCACCGCAAGCTGCAAAGGTGTTGCCAGAACATAGCCTTGACCGATCCCCGTAATCAGGGTTTCCCCGCCCTGCCATGGTGCGCCAATCGTTGCCAGCTTCCAATCGCGCGACGGCATCAAGCCTGTGCGTTCCCCCGGTAAATCCAATCCGGTTTTATCACCAATGCCAAGGCGACGCGCCATATCATGGATACGGTTAATCCCGATGCGTTTGGCAATATCATAAAAATAAATATCACAAGAATGCATATGGGCTTCAATCATATTCATCGGGCCGTGACCGCCCTTTTTCCAACAATGAAAACGCGCATTGCCCAAATCCATATGACCTTCACAGGTGATACGCTGTGAAGGCGTAATCACCCCTTTTTCAAGGGCGGCAAGTGCCACAACCATTTTAAAGGTCGACCCCGGCGCATATTGCCCGGCAATCGCCTTATTGGTAAGCGGCCCACGTGGATTGGTAATAAGGTTCTGCCATTCTTTATGAGACAGACCACGGTTAAAGGCGTTGGGGTCATAGCTTGGGTTTGACGCCATCGACAGCACTTCACCCGTATGGATATCCAGCACGACTGAGGCAGCAGCATCTTCACCCAAACGCTCAGCCGTCATTTCTTGCAAGCCCGCATCCAGTGTCAGGGTAACTTCAGCGCCCGGTTGGCCTTCTTGGCGCTCAACTTCCTGAATGACACGGCCCAAGGCATTCACTTCCACCTGTGAGGTCCCGCCTGAGCCGCGTAATTTTAAATCATGGAGCCTTTCAACACCGGATTTACCAATGCGAAAACCCGGTAGTTCCAACAACGGATCATCCTTGGCATCTTTTTCCGTTACTGATGCCACATAGCCCAGCACATGGGCAGAATGTGTGCCTTTGGGATAATGACGCGTTTGACCCACATCGATTTCACTTCCGGGCAGGTCCGGTGTGTTAACCTCAATTTGCGCAACTTCTTCCCACGTTAGGTTTTCGCGCACAGTTACTGGTACAAAGCTGCGTTTGCGCTTAATCTCTTTGAGGATTTTCTTCTTTTCTTTTTCACTAATTTCAATGACTTGACCCAAGGTATCTAATGTTCCCGTGGGGTTACCATTGGTGTCCTCAGCCGTAATAATCACGCGGTAATTCTGCTCATTAACCGCCAATTCTTCACCGAAACGATCAACGATACGCCCCCGTGGCGGCGGCAATAAGCGAATGGAAATTCGGTTTTCTTCTGCCATGGTTTTAAAGCGCGGCGCTTCAACCACTTGGAGATAATACATCCGCCCCACAAGAGCTGAGAGCAAGACAAGCTTTCCCCCACCGAGCACAGCTGCCCGGCGACTGAAAAGTTTTGATCTATCACTTCCTCTTTGCATCTCTTTTTGTCGCTCTTATCTCAAAACGGAACGCTGCCAACGCCCCATCACCCATGCCAAAAGGGGATAGACCCCCATGGTCATTAGATATTGGAAAAACACCGGGCCCGGTGCCAAAACATGTACATGGTAGGCCGATAGCAAAAGCCAAGCCTGAAGGGCGGCCCCTGCGGCAATAATATTAAAACCGAGCCATTCCACCCAGAAGGTTTTCCCCAAGAAGAAACGGCGCTGGCCCAAAACCACCCCAAAAACCGTGAGATAGACAATGGTATTAAGCCCCATGGGCGCACCGCCCAACGCATCTTGCAAAATACCAATGACAAACACAGCCCAGATGGGAAATAGGTCAGGACGAAATACCGTCCAGTGGAAAACCCCCATCAACGCCAGTTGCGGCACGATCGAGCCATAGCCGGGAACATGTGTGGGAATGACACTGAGCAAAATCAAGACAACCGACAACCCCACAGGAGAAATATTGCGCGCCCAAAGGTCTAGACGCTGCCAGAAGGCCGGTTTCATGGCTCAGACGGTCTCCTCTCCGTACCCGGTTTGGGCACAACGGTTTTCATTTCCGGTGTCTTGGGTGCAATCGGTGTTACTTTTTTCACCGGAATATCATTTTTGGGCAGGTCCGTTCTTAAACGGTTGCGGTCCAAAATACCCTCAAGGCCGTAATCCACAATGCGTACAATCTCAAGGCGCGTGGTATCCACATAAAGCGTCACTTCAACCGAGATATCATCCACAGCTGAGATTTGCCCAACCGGAATACCTTGCGGAAAAGCCCCACCATGACCCGATGTCACAATACGGTCGCCCGGTGAGACAATAGTGCCCGGGGGCAGTTTGGTTAAAATTGGCTTATCTTCGTTGCGCCCTGCCATAATGCCGCGCGCACGTGAACTTTCAATCATCACCGGAATGCGGCTGTTTAAATCAGATAACAACAACACACGGGCAGAACGATGGGCCACACCGGCAATACGCCCCACAAGACCTTCGCCTGTAACAACCGCTTGACCATTTTTCAGGCCCTCGCGATTTCCGGCATAGACCAGCATACTTTCAGAATAAATACCGCCATCATCAGAGATCACCCGCGCAGCCTGATAGCTGCTTTCAGGACCGACCTGATAATTAAGCAAACCGCGCAATGTTTCATTTTCCGACTGCACTTTACGCGCAACTGTCTGCCATTGCAGCAAACGCTGATTTTCTTTGGTTAAACGCACATTCTCACTATGGATGGAAAGGAACTGACGCCCTTCATCCAAATAATTACGCACGGTTTCAGCAGGTTCAGCAATGGCTTCAAGGATAGGTGCAAAGGCATCATTAATGCGTGCACGGGCTTCTTCAACAATGATGGTTTCTGCTTTACCCAGCATCATCAGGCCAAAGGCTGCCAATATCAGCCCGAGATATGCAAATCTCTGCAGCAGATTACGGATCATATCAACCCGTGTTTGTGCACCTGGCCCTGATTTCACCAAAGGAAGTTCCCCTTCATCCTCAAGTCAAAAGCGCTTCAACCTATGTGAAGCGCTTTGTTGTGTTTAGTACATGGAGGACAGTACATGCTTGAGCTTTTTCATTTCCTCAAGCGAGCGTCCTGTACCCAACGCCACACAAGACAATGGGTCATCCGCAATGGAGACCGGCAAGCCTGTTGAGTGACGCAAAACAAAATCTAAGTTACGCAGCATACCTGCACCACCGGTAAGCACGATACCTTTATCCACGATATCAGCCGCCAGTTCTGGTGCAGTATTTTCCAAAGCCACTTTACAAGCTTCGATAATCGCACCAACGGGTTCAGTTAAGCTTTCTGCGATTTCACGCTCAGAAATAACCAATTCTTTTGGCACACCGTTCATCAAGTCACGACCCTTGATTTCCATTGTGCGGCCTTCGCCATCTTCAGGCGGGCAAGCAGAACCGATTTCTTTTTTGATACGCTCAGCCGTGCCTTCACCCACAAGCAGGTTATGTGTGCGACGGATATAAGCGATGATGGCTTCATCCATTTTGTCACCGCCCACACGAACCGAACGGGCATAAACGATACCGCCCAATGACAGGACGGCAACTTCTGTTGTACCACCACCGATATCAACAACCATGGACCCCGTCGGCTCTGTCACAGGAAGACCTGCACCGATTGCGGCAGCCATTGGCTCTTCAATCAACATCACTTTGCGTGCGCCTGCATTTTCAGCAGAGTTTTGAATGGCGCGGCGCTCAACAGCAGTAGAACCTGAAGGAACGCAAATCACAACCATGGGCGCTGCAAAGCTGCGGCGGTTATGCACTTTACGAATGAAGTGCTTGATCATTTCTTCGGCAATTTCAAAGTCGGCAATTACACCATCGCGCAAAGGACGGATTGCCTGAATGTTACCTGGTGTACGGCCCAGCATTTGCTTGGCTTCTTCACCAACGGCCAGAACCTGTTTTTTGCCATTATTATCGGCAATAGCAACCACGGACGGTTCGTTTAGAACAATCCCTTTACCTTTGACATACACCAACGTGTTTGCCGTTCCTAGATCGATTGCCATGTCAGCGGACAGAACGCCGAACAGTTTAGAAAACATCTTGCCTCAACTCATATTTTACAGGCCAAGCCCAAATAACCCAAGTAGCCCCTCGAATCACGATTCGAAAAACCGATTAACCTTTATAAGAAGTCATGTCGCGCAATGCTAGTCCTTATAACGAGTCGCGAACACTTTTTTTGCACTTTTTCGACATTTTTCGACTTCTTCACCACTTCATGATGAAACAAGAAAGTTAACAAATGATGATGGCTACGAAAAAAGAGGCTGAAACACGGGTTTCCAGCCTCTTTTTTCACTATTCATGCTCTAGCTTTATCCAAAGCCTGAGAGAATCTTTTAAATACTACCCACGTCTTCAGGCTTACCCTTTTCACGTTTAACCAGTAATTTGTTAACCGCGTTTAAATAAGCATTCACAGAGGCTACCATCGTATCGGTATCGGCCCCGCGACCATTAACCGTTTTGCCTTCTTCTTCCAGACGCACAGTCACTTCTGCTTGGGCATCGGTACCTTGGGTGACAGCATGAACCTGATACAGTTCCAAATGAGCATTTGGCAGCGGCACGATCTCTTTAATCGCTTTAAAGGCTGCATCAACGGGCCCATCGCCTTCTGCAATGGTTTTGCGCTCATCCCCATCAATTTCAAGGGACAAGGCCGCAATTTGGCTTTTCACATGGGTGCCGCACGTCACTTGGAAATGGGTCAATTTCACACGTTCATTAACGCGCATGACCTCATCATCAACCAAGGCAATAATGTCATCGTCATAAACGTCTTTTTTCTGATCTGCCAAATCTTTGAAACGCTTAAAGGCATCATTTAAGGCATTATCACCCAACTCATAGCCCAATGCAGATAATTTATCTTTAAAGGCATGGCGACCAGAGTGTTTACCCAAGACGATCTTATTGGCGTTATCAAGTCCAACGCTTTCAGGCGTCATAATTTCGTACGTGCCTGCATGTTTCAACATGCCATCTTGGTGAATACCTGACTCATGGGCAAAGGCGTTTTTACCCACAATTGCCTTATTAGGCTGCACAGAAAAACCCGTAATGGCAGAGACCATGCGCGAAGCACGCGTGATCAATTCTGACTTAATGCCTGTTTCATAAGGCATGAAATCTTTGCGCGTGCGCAAGGCCATAACGATTTCTTCTAAGGCGGCGTTACCTGCACGCTCGCCCAAACCGTTGATGGTACATTCCACTTGGCGTGCCCCAGCTTGGACTGCTGACAAAGAGTTTGCCACAGCCAAGCCCAAGTCATTGTGACAATGGGTTGAAATGATGGCCTGATCGATGTTTGGCACGCGGTTCATCAACATGTCGATCATCTTGTAATATTCTTCCGGCACCGTGTAGCCCACCGTATCGGGAATATTGATCGTGCGTGCACCCGCGGCAATGGCGGTTTCCACACAACGACACAAGAAATCGGGGTCTGTGCGTGTGCCATCTTCTGCTGACCATTCCACATCTTCCACCAAAGAGCGGGCAAATGTGACGGAGCTTTTGATTTTTTCCACAACCGCATCCGGTTCCATTTGCAATTTATATTTCATATGCAATGGAGATGTGGAAATGAAGGTATGGATACGATGGATCGGGGCGTGTTTTACCGCATCAAAGCAACGCTGAATGTCGCCTTGTGAAGCACGTGACAAGCCACAGATCGAGGAATTTTTTGCACGTTTTGCAATTTCGCTGACTGATTCAAAGTCACCTTCCGATGCAATCGGGAAACCCGCTTCAATCACATCAACGCCCATCTCTTCCAACGTTTCAGCAATACGCAGCTTTTCTTCCAAATTCATGGAAGCGCCGGGGCTTTGTTCGCCATCACGCAAAGTGGTATCGAAAATAATTACGCGGTTTGAATCGGTTGTCATTCTTCTCATCCTAAGAAAATATGTTTGGATATTAATTAGTGAAATATGCTTGTAAATGCAACAAGCCTTGTCCCCTGAACGCTCACTTCAGGTCACTTTTTCAATAATGGACGAGAAGTTTGCTTCGCTCAGGGGCGAGTAAGTCGTGCAAGGAGGAGAGAAAGTCGTTTTTGACCATATACACGCAAAGCAACCGCAGCGCTTAAAGAAGCGGCGATCATTGTTACAGCGCTGATTTCAATCATAGTCATGGTCGACTGAACCTTAAGAATGTTTGTTACCTCTTTATAAAAGGGGATTTATTTCGCAGAGTCAAACTGTTTTTCACACAAGCGCGCGTCTTACCCCAGATTTTCCACGAGACCCTTGCTCTGCGCGCAGAGTGCATACTGTCTTGTTTGAAGGGGCCTTATTTGCTTCTTGTGGCTTGGTGGCTTGAGACAAACCTGTAGCAGGCTTTTGGTTTTAACTGGGGCTATGATGTTCTTTTTCCAGTACCTCAAACACCCTAACAAAAAAGGAGGTTCCCGTTAAGGAACCTCCCTTTTCTGCAGTGCATGCAGACTCCATTTACTTGAATGGAGTCACGCACATCTAAACCC
Source organism: Candidatus Terasakiella magnetica (assembly GCF_900093605.1). NCBI lineage: Bacteria > Pseudomonadati > Pseudomonadota > Alphaproteobacteria > Rhodospirillales > Terasakiellaceae > Terasakiella > Terasakiella magnetica. Next base: position 89,622 of record NZ_FLYE01000003.1, on the reverse strand, counting down.
AAAAGGCTTAGTTGTGTTTCTTCGCAAATGCGTCTCCCCGCCCCCTTTTATCAAGGGCATGCGGGATTTGCTTAGTTGCGTTCTTTGTCAACCAGTTGGTTGGCTTTGATCCATGGCATCATGCCACGCAGTTGCTCACCAGTCTCTTCGATTGGGTGCGCAGCGCCTTGAGCACGACGTGCTTTCAGGAATGGCTGGCCAACTTGGTTTTCCAACATAAAGTCACGAACGAATTTACCGTTCTGGATATCCGTCAAAACGTCTTTCATGCGCTCTTTAACAGACGCATCGATAACGCGTGGACCAGAAACATAGTCGCCGTATTCAGCTGTGTTTGAGATCGAGTAGCGCATGTTGTGCATGCCGCCTTCGTACATCAAATCAACAATGAGTTTTACTTCGTGCAAACATTCGAAGTAAGCCATTTCTGGTGCGTAACCAGCTTCTGTCAAAGTTTCAAAACCGTAACGGATCAGCTCAGTCAAACCACCACAAAGAACAGCTTGCTCACCAAACAGGTCAGTTTCACACTCTTCTTTGAAGTCTGTTTCAATGATGCCAGAACGACCGCCGCCAACGCCACAAGCGTAAGACATAGCGATTTCTTTAGCATTACCAGAAGCATCTTGGTGAACAGCGATCAAACATGGAACGCCGCCGCCTTTAACATATTCGCCACGAACGGTGTGACCCGGGCCTTTAGGCGCGATCATGATAACGTCATGGTCAGCAGGCGCTTCGATCAAACCGAAGTGGATGTTCAAACCGTGAGCGAATGCAAGCGCACCGCCTTTTTTAAGGTTTGGCGCGATTTCGTTTTTGTAGATTTCAGCCTGAAGTTCATCAGGTGTCAAAATCATCAAAACGTCAGCCCATGCTGCAGCTTCAGCCACAGACATAACTTTCAGGCCTTCGCCTTCAGCTTTTTTACGTGTGGCAGAGCCTTCACGCAACGCAACAGCAACTTCTGTTGCACCAGAATCACGAAGGTTCAACGTGTGTGCGTGACCTTGTGAGCCGTAACCAACGATGGCTACTTTTTTGGTTTTGATCAAATTGACGTCAGCGTCGCGATCGTAATAAACCTGCATGTTCAAATACCCCTTGAACTAAAGTAAGAATAATAATTTAGAATCGATTTCTCTTAGAGACCTTCGGCCCCGCGAGAGATCGCCACGACACCGGTACGTGATACGTCAACCAGCCCCAATGGCTCCATCAGTTTAATAAATGCATCGACTTTGCCGGCCTTACCAAAGACCTCAAAGACGAAGGATGAATTCGAGCTGTCGATAACGCGTGCGCGGAAAATATCGGCAATGCGCAAAGCTTCTACACGATGTTCCCCCTCGCCTGCAACCTTTACCAACGCCATTTCACGCTCAACGCTTGGTCCATCGATGGTCAAATCGACCACACGACGCACCGGAACAAGGCGATCAAGCTGTGCTTTAATCTGTTCAATGACTTGACGTGTACCGCTGGTAACGATTGTAATCTTTGACAAATTGTCCTCATGGTCGACTTCGGCCACCGTCAAACTGTCAATGTTATAGCCGCGACCTGAGAACAGGCCAACCACGCGGGCAAGAACACCAGATTCATTATCTACCAGAACAGAAACTGTGTGGCTCAAGAGGTCATCTTTATCGTTATTTGTCATTTTTTCTCTCCTTTGCCTTACACCAAAACGCCGGATTCGACGCTGCCGCCGTCTTCGGAAGCTTCTGTGCCTTCAGGGCCAAGAATGATTTCGTTATGTGCAGCACCCGATGGGATCATCGGGAAGACATTTTCTTCCGCATCCGTGCGAATATCCACAATTGTCGGTAGATCAGAGGCATAAGCCTGCTTGATCACATCATCCAAGTCACCCGGATTTTCAGCACGAAGACCCAAAGCGCCGTAAGCTTCCGCCAGCTTGACAAAATCAGGCTGAACATCAATCACACTTTCAGAATAACGCTCGCCATGGAACATTTCCTGCCACTGGCGCACCATACCCAAGAACTTGTTGTTCAGGATGAAGCATTTCACCGGCAGGCGATAAGCCATCAATGTTGCGATTTCTTGCAAGTTCATCTGGAAGGAACCATCACCCGCAATCGCCACAACCAAGCCATCAGGATGAGCTGTTTGCACACCCATGGCAGAGGGGAAACCATAGCCCATGGTGCCCAAGCCACCAGAAGTCATCCAGCGTTTTGGTTTTTCAAAGGACAAATGTTGTGCCGCCCACATCTGGTGTTGACCTACTTCTGTTGTATAGAAGGTGTCTTTACCCGTTTCCAAAGCAAGGTCGCGAATACGCTCAAGCGCATATTGCGGCTTAATCACTTTGTTGGACTTGGTATATTTCAAGCTATCAACTTTGCGCCACTCATTGATCTCATTCCACCAGCTATCCAGTGCTTTAGCATCAATTTGGGCCTGATCGGCTTTCCAGTATTTGATCAATTCATCTAAAACATGGGCCACATCACCAATGATTGGCACATCCACAACAACGTTTTTGTTGATGGAAGAAGGATCAATATCCACATGGATTTTCTTAGAATGCGGGGCAAAACCTTCAAGCGCGCCAGTTACGCGGTCATCAAAACGCGCCCCGATGTTGATCATGACATCACAGTCATGCATCGCCATGTTGGCCTCATACGTGCCGTGCATACCCATCATGCCTAAAAACTGATCATCAGAACCCGGGAATGCACCCAAGCCCATCAGCGTCAAGGAACAAGGAATGCCCGTCATTTTCACCAGCTGGCTAAATAACGTACACGCTGCATCGCCAGAGTTCACAATACCGCCACCACCGTAGAACAATGGCTTCTTGGCATTTTTAATCAGCTCAAGAGCTTCTTTGATCGCAGCGGTCTCGCCTTTGATCTGTGGCTTATAAGATTTATGTTCCACCTGTGCATTTTTGGCAGGCGCTGTATAGCTGCCCAAGGCCAAAAGCACGTCTTTAGGTACATCAACCAAAACCGGACCGGGACGGCCCGAACGTGCCACATAATAAGCTTCGTGCAGAACACGGCCCAGATCGTTCACATCTTTTACAAGATAGTTATGTTTTGTAATACCGCGCGTGATCCCGGTGATATCGGCTTCTTGGAAGGCGTCATTCCCAATCAAGCTTGAAGGGACCTGACCTGTCAAACAAACCAAGGGGACAGAATCCATCATGGCATCAACAAGGCCCGTGACCGTATTGGTCGCGCCCGGACCTGATGTCACAAGCACCGTACCCACTTTTCCGGTAGAGCGTGCATACCCTTCCGCGGCGTGGACAGCAGCTTGTTCGTGTTTCACCAGAATGTGGCGAAGACCATTTTGTTTGAACAGCGCGTCATACAGCGGAAGAAGCACGCCACCCGGTAGGCCAAACATCACATCCACACCTTGATCTTTCAAAGCTTGAATGATGATTTCAGAACCGGTCATTTCTTTCGTGGACATGCAATTATCCTCCGTCTCAACGAATTCTTGTGCACCCAATCACTGGGCACAACAACGTACGCCCGCACACCTGCGCGGACTTCGAGCTGCGCAACCTAATGGGTCGCGTCCCCTAGGTCAACAAAAATTGACGAATTATATTATAAATTTCATCACACAAACTTTCCGAATATTGCGCAGAATGGATTTTTGGGTGGGAAATCTGATTTCTAAACCAAGTACATTGTCTTTTTGCAAAGCGTCGTGTCTGCATCTGGGCTTTTTCGCGTGCTTCATCAAGGCTGGTTTGCCCGCGCACATATGATAACAGCTCGGGCACACCCAAGGCTTTCATAGCAGGGACTTTAGGGTCCAATTTCATGGCCTCAAGGGCGCGCACTTCTTCAATAGCGCCTTGATCCAGCATGATATCAAAACGTTTATCACAACGCCCATACAAAATATCGCGCGGCGGCATAATCACATGGGTGGCGTAATCGGCTTTGAGTACCGGCTGCGGCTTGATCTCTCGTTGCAGCACTGCCAATGATTTGCCTGTGGTTTCCAAAACTTCCAAGGCACGACAGATTCGCTGCATATCGCGTGGTTTTAAACGCGCACCCATTTCAGGGTCTTTTTCACAAAGCTCTTTATAAAGCGCCTCTACCCCATCTTCATCACCGCGTTTTCGCACAGCATTGCGGATATCATCGGGAATCGGTGGCAATTGAGAAATGCCTTCCACCAATGTCTTTATATAAAGACCAGTACCTCCGGTCACCACGGGCAGCTTGCCTTCAGCCCATGCTTTGTTAATTTCTTCAATGCACATTTTTTCCCAAAGCCCTGCTGAACAGGTCTCTGCCGGGTCCATCACCTGATACAAGCGATGGGGAATGCGGGCCTCATCTTCAGGGGTGGGGCAGGCCGTAACCACAGGCAGGCCTTTATAAATTTGCATGGAATCCGCATTGATAATGACCCCATTAAATTCTTGTGCCACATCCAATGCGGTGGCGGATTTTCCGCTTGCTGTCGGGCCACCAATGACAACAACCTTATTTTTCCCTGTCTCAGCCATAGACTTTAACGACTTCCTCTGGCATAAAATGACGCACTGCGAAAACAAACAGCACCGATATAATGTCCTACGTTCTGACCCTTATTGCAAATCCTGACAAGCAACAAATTTCTCCAAAAGAAATTATCGCCCATATTAAAGGGGCCGATCCGCGCTGCTTATCAGAAGGCGAAGCCTATGATGTCGAGATTACAGACGTCATTAATCTCACCGCCTTGCAAGAGACCTTGCCCCATGTGGATTTGATCTTTCAAAGCACATCGCTGCGAAAGAAAAAGCTGCTGATTGCCGATATGGATTCGACCATTGTAACGGGCGAGACATTGGATGATTTGGCAGAATTTGCCGGATTAAAAGACCAAGTGGCAGAAATCACCACGCGTGCTATGAACGGTGAAATCCCCTTTCGCGAAGCCTTGCGCGAACGCGTTGCCATGCTTAAAGGCCTGTCTGAAGAATTTTTGTTAGAGGCCATGAAGATGGTCCATCTCACCAATGGAGCCAAAGAACTTGTGGCAACCATGAAAGCAAACGGGGCCTATTGCGCGCTTGTATCTGGGGGCTTTACCTTCTTCACCTCACGCGTGGCAGACCAAGTCGGGTTTGATTTTAATGCGGGCAATAATATGGAAATCCTTGAGGGTACGCTCACAGGCAATGTGATCGACCCCATCGTGACCAAAGATTCCAAACTGACCTATCTGAAATCCCTCTCTCAAGATCAAGGTTTCACCACCGATGAGGCTGTCGCTGTGGGTGATGGTGCCAACGACCTGCCGATGATTTTAGAAGCCGGACTTGGCATCGCCTATCACGCCAAACCAAGCGTCATCGCCAAAGCCAAACATAATGTACAAAACGGGAATTTAACCGCCCTGCTTTATGCCCAAGGCTATAAAAAGTCAGAGTTCGCCAGCTAAGCCGCCCTTACTGTACAGAAGCTAAAGCCTCTTCCATCTGCTTGATCAAAAGCTTTGCCCCAATATCTTTAAAAAGATCCAGCGCCTTTATGAAATAGGCCCGCGCTGCTTCTTTATTGCCCCGCACCTCTTCCAAATAACCGAGGTTCCCGTAATCAGAGGCCATACCCTCCTTGCGACCAAGTTCCTCATTTAATGCCAAGGATTTTTCATAATATTCAATTGCCGCATCAAGATTGCCCTGGGTTTTCTCCACAATTCCGAGATTACCATAATTAGAGGCCATGCCCTCCTTGCGACCAAGTTCTTTTTCTATTGCCAAGGATTTTTCATAATACTCAATTGCCGCATCAAGCTTGCCCCGGTTTTGCTCCACAACCCCAAGATTACCATATTGAATAGCCATACCCTCTTTGCGACCAAGCTCCTCATTTAATGCCAAGGATTTTTCATAATAATCAACTGCTGCATCAAGGTTACCTCGGGTTTGCTCCACAATACCAAGATTATCATAGGCAACCGCCTGAGCTTCTTTATCTTGCTGTTCTCGCCCAAAACTCAATACTTTTTGATAAGAGTCCTCAGCAGCAGCCAGCTCACCTAAACGACCTTCAATACTCCCACGACGATTCCACGCCGCGGCATATTCAGGATTAAGTTCTGTTGCGCGTTTGAAATTTTTGTATGCTTTATGATTATCATGCAAATAGGCTAAAACACCGATATGAAAAGCAGCTTCAGCCGCGCGTTCCAAATGGTTTTTCTCGCGTTCAAGAACCCGTTCTAGAATCTCTTCTGATTTGGTCGTTTTACCTTTTTCAAGTTCAGCCTGAATTTCAGCACGCTCGTCACGGCTGGCTTCTGTTTGTGCCGCGGCGAGGGCTTTTTTTAGTTCAGCAACTTGCCCAATTGCTTTTTCATATCGATCAAGAACAGGTCCTATTGATATTTGTTCCGGCTTATCAGTGAGCTTATTAAAAACAAACGTACCACCACCAATTATAGCGGCTGCAATCACAGTAATAAGTACACCTACTTTTACCTGCTTTCTGCTATCCTGATCCATATCATCACCTATCTCAACGCTAAACCTTTTGTAATTATACAATCAAAGATACACATGTCATCAAAAATACGCATTGCAATACCGAATTGCGCTTTCACCCTCTTGACCCCTTGGCAAAAAACATTACATTCGTTCTAATCGACATGGACATTGGCTATAGCCCGTGTGGCAAATTGGGAGTGAAGAAGATGGAAGCAACAGCGAAGCTTAAAGTAGGTTACCTGAAATTTCTGCAAGGATACTATCTGGATCATAAAGACACCTTTCATGACTTGGTCGAAAACGGTCAGCATCCAAAAACTCTATTGATTTCCTGTGCGGACTCTCGTGTGGAGCCTTCCATTATTTTGCAAAATGAGCCCGGTGAAATTTTTGCCATTCGCAATGTGGGCAACCTTGTGCCGCCCCATGAAAATGACACCCACTATCATGGGGTAAGTTCAGCCCTTGAATATGCGGTTAAGGTGCTTAAAGTTGAAAATATCATGATTATGGGCCATGCCCATTGCGGGGCCATTCAAGCCGCGATTGATACGGAAAATGATCCTGATAAGCTGGGAACTGAATTTGTCCATCACTGGGTTGATATCGCCCATGAAGTTTTCAAAAACCCGTGCTGTTGTGCAGATTCCATCAAGTCCGGCAAACGTATCCCGCGTGAAATTGAATATGCTTCTATTGTCAATTCCATGAACAATCTACTGACCTTTGATTTTGTAAATGAGCGCGTTGAGAATAAAGAGCTCAAAATCTATGGTTTGCATTTTGATATCGAAAGCGGGCAATTGCGCGCTTATGACCGCAAATCAGGTGAATTTGGCCCGCTTTAACTTGACCTTTGGGCCTGATCCTCTTATGTCCAGAGCAAAGTTTGAACAAAGCAAAGAGACCCTGTCGTGGCTATTTTAGAAATCCTGACTGCACCGGACCCTGTTTTAAAGAAGAAGGCCGCCCCTGTTGTTGATGTTAATGACAGTATTCGCGCCCTTCTCGATGACATGCTGGAAACCATGTATGATGCCCCGGGCATTGGCTTGGCTGCCCCGCAAGTGGGTATCTTGCAGCAAGTGATTGTCATTGATGTTTCAGAGGATGATGAAGGTGCCAAGCCTGTCAAAATGATCAATCCTGAAATCACATGGGCCTCTGAAGAGCTGGCTTCTTATGAAGAAGGCTGCCTGTCGGTTCCCAAAAGCTTTGGGGATGTGGAACGTCCAGAAAAAGTGAAGGTGAAATACCTTGATGAAAATGGTGCCCCACAGGAAATGGAGGCCTACGGCCTGCTTGCAACCTGCATCCAGCATGAGATTGATCACCTTAACGGCAAACTTTTTATCGATCATATCTCGCGCCTCAAACGCGCCATTATCATTAAAAAACTGACCAAGCTTAAAAAGACAGGTTAATACCCTGCCCTATCTGGCACACCGCCCAGAGACAAAGCCCTTAAAATAAAGATACTGGCCTTTGCCAGAATGACGAGAGCATCATGAGCGAAGAAGAATTCCAAAAAGTCGAAAAACCCATGCGTCTTATTTTTATGGGGACGCCGGATTTCAGCGTGCCGATTCTCGCCGCCCTCATTGATGCAGGCCATGAGGTTGTGTGTGTTTATAGCCAACCTCCGCGCAAAAGTGGACGCGGGCAAAAGGTTAATCTGACGCCCGTTCATGCCTATGCTGAAAGCCAAGGCATTGAGGTGCGCACCCCGCTTAACTTAAAAAGCGAGGAAGACCGCCAAGCCTTTGCTGATCTAAATGCTGATTGTGCCATTGTAGCGGCTTATGGATTGATCCTGCCCAAAGTCATTTTGGATGCGCCCAAATATGGCTGCCTTAATGCCCATGCTTCTATCCTGCCACGTTGGCGAGGTGCAGCCCCCATCCAGCGCGCCATTGAAGCAGGCGATGATGTCTCAGGTGTCACCATTATGCAGATGGATGTGGGGCTTGATACGGGGGATATGTTACTGGTCCAGCCTGTGCCCATTACCCCTGAAACAACGGGCGAGAGCCTACATGATAGCCTATCTATGGAAAGTGCACAGCTCACCCTTGAAGCTTTGCGCGCAGTTGAAGGTGGCTTTGCCAAACCTCAAGCCCAGCCTGAAGAGGGCGTAACCTACGCTAAAAAACTGGAAAAAGGCGAAAGCCAGATTGACTGGTCACAAAATGCGCTTGAGATTGATCGCAAAATTCGCGCCTTCACCCCATGGCCCGGCACTTGGTTTGCCAAAGGCAAAGACCGCATCAAAGTGATTGAAGCCGAGATTGTGGACATGGACGGTGAGGCCGGCACCCGTCTTGATACGCACGGGCTTGTCATTGCCTGTGCAAAAGGGGCCTTAAAACTCACGCGCGTTCAACGCAGTGGCAAAGGTGCCACTGATGCTGAAAGCTTCCTCAGAGGGTTTGATATTGCGCTTGGTGAAAAGCTGGATTAATTACTCATCCACATCCAGCGCAGCACCCATAGGCTGGGCCTGTTCAAGGTCACGCATACGGTTGATACCCTGTTTCATCTCAGACATGATGAACTCAGCACGACGCACCGGGCCACCAAGTTCTGGGTCTGGGAAGAGGCGTTTCCAGTGAATCATCTTGACGGTCAGGCCGCACAAAATACCACCAATGACCGTATGGTAACTTTCAATCATGCCTTTCACCTGACGGAAACGTTCCGCATTCAGGTTTTTCCACATGCTTTTAGAAGCTTTATTGAACGTTTCAAATCGACCGGAAATAGACGCACAGGTCTCGTTAATGGTGTTTTCAACCATTGTGCAGGTCTTCATCAAAGCCGGGTCATTACGTAACTGCCAGTTTGAACGAATGCCTTCCATAGAATCGAGGAATTCATTTACCACCGGCATGATGTTATCCATATTTTGGCGGTAATAAGAAAGGGATAGGAAGATATCACCATAATCTTCAAGGAATTTTGGAATTTCCATCAGATCAATATCAAGCTTTTCCGCCATTTGCTGCAGCTTATCACGGGCCTTTTTCACATCGGGGTCTTTAAACAGACCAACCACATCCTGAAAAGACTGAATGGATGCATCTTCAGAGCCATAAATCTGCATGATCAAGGGCATGGTGAAGCTGCGCATATAGCCTGCCAATTCCGCCTGCTTATCAGCAGACAGCGAAAGGGAGACATCGTCATTCACCGGAATGCCATGTTCGCGAAGTGTGATTCGCAAAGAATAAATATCATAACTCTGTAGAACAGAGAGTTTGCGCATGATGATCAGATCAGGATGCGTTTTATCATCCGGCCAATCAAATTCACCGGGTAAATCCTCAACGTCAAGTTGGCCAGAGCCTGTTTCCTTATCGGCAAAAACCTCAATAGCGCTTTGTAGCTTAACGTTCTTAACCATACGGGCGCGTTTAAGCCCTGTTGTCTCAAGCGGTAAGATCGACAAAGGCACAGCATACATGGAATCCATATCATCCTGTATACGTTTGCGGTCCTCTGCGTCGTAGTCTCTTGCTTCCGCTTCAGGTAAGCGTACGCCTTTTTTTGCCACGGGAAACTTCCTTAATTCTTTGATCTATTACAAGCGCTTATATTATTCCTAACATATATTTATGTATAAGACGAAAAAATATCGCCTTTTTTTTCCAAAAACGTTAAAAGAAGCCCATGCCAAGATATAAATTAACCATAGAATATGACGGCACGGGCCTTGTGGGCTGGCAACGTCAAAACAATGGAATGAGCGTACAACAGGCCATTGAAGATGCTTGTGTCATTTTTGCCGGACAAGAGGTGCGCCTTCATGTTGCCGGGCGCACGGATGCGGGTGTCCATGGTTTAGGCATGGTTGCCCATTTCGATATGGCAAAAAACATCCCTGCCAATAAAGTTCAACTGGCGATTAATCACCATATCAAACCCCATAAGATTTCCATCCTGCATTGCGAAGAAGTAGATGAAGAATTTCATGCGCGTTTTAGCTGTATAGAGCGCAGCTATCTTTATCGCATTCTATGTCGCTCAGGTCGCCCGGCTTTGGATGACCGACGTGTCTGGTGGTTTCAGCGCGAATTAGATGTGGAAGCCATGAATATGGCCGCCCAGCTTCTCATCGGTCATCATGATTTCAGCACCTTTCGTGCTTCTCAATGCCAAGCAGACAGCCCTTTTCGCACGCTTGATGAACTTAGCGTTGAGCGGGTTGGCAAAGAAATCCATGTGCGTTGTCGTGCGCGCTCTTTCTTACATCACCAAGTACGCAACATTGTCGGCACACTCACCTTGATTGGGCGGGGCAAATGGTCGGCAGAAGATTTGCAAAATGCCCTTGATGCCAAGGACCGCGCCAAAGGTGGCGAGACCGCACCAGCTTATGGGCTTTATTTCGTTGAGGCGAAATATTGAGCCACTTTATCGAGCTGGATGGTCAATCCATTCCCGTTACTTTACGCTGGAATAAACAAGCCCGACGCTTAATTTTACGCCTTAACCTCAAAGAAGACGGCATTATCGTCACCCTGCCCCATGGGGTTTCGACCCATGAAGGCTTGGAAATGGCAAGTCGCAATAAAGTCTGGATTGCCAACCAGTTTTCCAAACAGCCCCAAGCCATGAAATTCGCCCATGGACAAGAAATATCTTTGCGCGGGCGCCCCCATACGCTCATCCATCAACCAGAAGCACGCGGGACTGTGTGGCGCGAAGGTGATCAGATTTTTATTGCTGGTAAGACGGAATTTTTTCAACGCCGCTTAACCGACTGGCTTAAAAAACAGGCCAAATCTGACATTCATGCCCTAGCCCATGATATGGCGGCTCAATTGGGTAAAGAGGTCAAACGCATCAGCGTGCGCGATACGGTCTCGCGTTGGGGCTCGTGTTCTTCCACAGGCAACCTGTCTTTTAACTGGCGCTTGATTATGGCCCCTGAGGATATTTTTGAATATGTCATCGCCCATGAAGTCTCCCACCTCAGGCATATGGATCATAGCCCCGCCTTTTGGGAGACGGTTGCCAGCTTCAATGTCGATGCCAAAAAATCGCGCCATTGGTTGAAAAAACACGGGGCTTTGCTGCAAAAAGCAGGTCGCTAAACCCTTTTTTTTGAGTTTACGCTTTCTTTGGTTCATGCTATATGACCGACAAAATTAGTCAGACATTAAGGAATTAGATTATGGCAGATGCAAAGGCCTCCTCCCCTTGCACAGGCGTATGTACGCTTGATGATGAAGATAAATACTGCATTGGCTGTTACAGAAGCCGCGTTGAGCTCGCCAACTGGCGCAAAATGAGCGATGAAGAACGTGATGAAGCCATGGTGCGCGTTGAAGGTCGCATCAAAGATTTAGCTGAAGGTAGAAAGATCGCCGTATGAACATGCCCTCTTTACCCCATGTGAGCAGACCAAAACGTTCAGAACTGTTGATGCCGGCAGGATCACTGACCAAGCTAAAAACCGCCATCCTTTATGGCGCAGATGCCGTTTATGCTGGCACGCCCGATCTCTCACTGCGCACGCAATCTTCCTTTACACTGGAAGAACTGATCGAAGGGGTAAAATTTGTTCATGAACATGGCAAGCGTATCTATTTAACGCTTAACCTGTTTACCCATAACTCAGATATCGAAAAACTCCCAAAGTTTATCGAAACTATCCGCACAGTTAAACCTGACGGCGTTATCATTGCTGATCCGGGTGTATTCCAATTTGTGCGCCAACATGCACCAGAGCTGGAAGCCCATGTCTCAACACAAGCCAATGTTTGTTCTTGGCTAACGGTCGATTTCTGGCGCAACCAAGGGGCCTCTTTGGTCGTGCTTGCGCGTGAAACCAGCTTTGAAGAACTTGCTGAAATCCGTGAAAAACAGCCTGAGATCAAGCTGGAAGCTTTCGTTCAAGGTTCCATGTGCATGACCTATTCCGGTCGTTGCCTGCTGTCTAACTTCATGTCTGAGCGCGGGGCCAACCAAGGTAACTGTGCGCATTCTTGTCGCTGGAAATATAAGCTGAACCTCAAGCTTAAGGATGGCACCGATAAGGCCATTGAAATCACCGATCAAAATGCTGACCTGTTTGAATTCCTCATGGAAGAACAGTTCCGCCCCGGTGAGCTTTTCCCCATTGAGGAAGATAACTTTGGCTCCTATATCCTAAACTCCAAAGACCTTTGTCTCATGCCTGTGCTGCCGGAATATCTCAAGCTTGGGGTGGATAGTCTCAAGGTTGAAGGACGCAACAAGTCTGAATATTACGCTGCCATCACCGCGCGTGCTTATCGCTTGGCTATTGATGATTGGTATAAAGACCCTGAAAATTGGGACCCTGAGCCTTATTTGCGTGAACTTTACACCTTGCAAAACCGTGGCTTTACCATGGGCTTTCATGAAGGTCGCCTAACTGGTGTGGCCCATAACTATGATCGCACCAAACCTGTGGGCGGTTGGCAATATGGCGGGCTAATCACCAAATGGGATGGGGATGACATGATCTTTGAAATCCGCAATTTCCTTTTGCCCGGTGACGTGATTGAATTCTTGCCGCCCAAAGAGATTGAGCCCATCCGCCTGCGTCTTTACGAATTTGAAGATGCCAAAACAGGTGAGATCACCCATAAGGTCAACCCCGGTCAGGGCAAAGCCATCCGCGTGCCCATTTCTGTTTTTGATCAAGAAAACCCAGAAGAGCTGAAAAAACGCATTCCAGCGCTTACGGTTGCACGTCGTGAAACACCCATGAGTGAAGAAGAACGCGTCAGTCGCCTTTCTGAAATCCGTGCCCAAGAGCTTGAGCGCGGCCTGATCAGCGAAGAAGAATATCGCGCCATCATGGATGACCCTGAACTTTTGGGCAAACGTATTTCCATGAAAGCCAACACAGGCCACCGTGCGCCCAAACAGGGGCTTGATAGCTGTTGTGGTAAAGGGTGTAACGGTTGTTTGATGTTCTGGCAGGATGATAAATACGCCAAAGCACGTGAAAAAATGAAAGAAAAGAAAATCGGCGAAATGTTGGAAGTAACAGAAGTTTCTTGAAAGACGTAAACAGACTGTTTCCATTTCTCCTCCTAATCAAAGGGAGGGCGACATCTTATATTCCTTAAGAACACACAAGCTGGAGTATGAAAGATGTTGCCCTCCCTTTTTATTTCCCACGGTTCCCCCACTGTTTTGATTGAACAAGACAGCGCAGGCCATCAATTTTTAAAATCATTAGCCGATGATCTCCCCACCCCAAAAGCCATTGTCATCATCAGCGCCCATTGGGAAACCCGTGATCTTCAGGTGAGCGCAACTGAGACGCCACAGACCCTCAATGATTTCTATGGTTTTCCCAAAGAGCTTTACCAACAGGACTATTCTTTCAAAGGCTCTGCTTTAATCGCCGAGCGTGTGAGCACCTTAACGGGGGCAAAACTGGATCATAAACGCGGACTTGATCACGGGGCATGGATTCCCATGGCCTTGATCTATGGGCAAAGCGATATCCCTGTCATTCAATTAAGCCTGCCTGTAAATCTATCTGCCCAAGCCCTTTATGAGATCGGGCAAAAGCTTGCGCCCTTGCGCAATGAGAACATCCTGATTATGGCTTCTGGGGCTATGACCCATAACCTTGGGGAATTGGAATTCTTTTCATCAAAAGCTGAGCGTTGGGCCATAGAGGCTGAGGACTGGTTTGCGCATAAGATCAAAGAAAATGACCACCACGCCTTGCTCAAGGCCGCAACACAAATGCCCCATTTTGCCAAAGCCCACCCCAGAGATGAACATTGGAAACCGATCTACATGGCAATGGGGGCAGCGCAATCAACATCGAGTTTGCTTCATCGCGGGTTTGAACATAAAAACTTGTCTATGGCAGCGGCGCGATTTGATTGATATCATCTCTCCAGCCTAAGGAGAGCCCCCATGCAACAAGCCCAGACCACATTTCAAATTTCAACACGCAGCCAAGGTCTGTATGAATTCACCCATGATGTGAGCACGTGGGTCAACGAGACAGGCATTGAAACGGGGCTTTTGACGCTCTTTTGTAAACATACCAGCGCAAGCCTGACCATTCAGGAAAATGCTGATCCTGATGTACAGCTTGATCTTAATGAATTTTTTGCCCGCATGGTGCCTGAACATATGGAATGGTTGCGCCATACCATGGAAGGCCCCGATGATATGCCTGCCCATATAAAATCAGCGCTAACAGACGTATCTTTAACCATTCCGGTTTCAAACGGGCATCCCACATTGGGCACATGGCAAGGGATTTACCTGTTTGAACATCGTGCCCAGCCCCATCGGCGCAATGTTATCGCCCATTTAATGGGACAATAATTAACGCTCGTCCCAATATTCTTTCGGGATCATGCGGTTTTCAACAAGACTGCGGATTTCATTGGCCCAGTCTTGGCCTTTTTCCTCAATCATTTTAAGCTGCAAGGTGCGCGCACTTCTGTCTTTTCTTTTGACAGCGAGCTCATACCAAGCAAAGGCCAATGTCAGGTTAAAATGCACGCCTGTACCGTTATAATAATAGCGTGCAATTTCCCGCATAGCCGTCACATCACCCATGACAGCGGCCTTTTTGTACCAATAAGCCGAGTCTGCATATTTTTTTTGCGAAACCGCCATGGCCCCAAGCTTGACCATAGCTTTGCGAGAGCCTTTTTTCGCGGCCTTTTCATTCCATTTAGTGGCTTCTTCTACGCTTGGGTCAATGCCCTTGCCTGCCAAATACATGTCAGAGACTTTCATCATGGCTTTGACATCATCATGTTTGGCTGCGCGCAAAAACCATTCAAAGGCGGTGACATAATCCACCTGAACTTTTTTGCCTTGGGAAAAAAGCAAACCCAATTTATAGGTTGCTCTGATATCCCCGTTCATGGCCTTGGCTTCAAGGCGTTCTGCCAGCTCACGCGCAGCATTGCTATCAGCCCATGCCTGTGGTGCAGAAAAGAGGATAAAGGCCAAAAAAGAAAAGCGGACCAGATTGATCACCAGATGTCTCCCAAATGAGTCAGTTCTGATACCAATCTAGTCCGCTTTAAAGCGTAATTACAATACGTAATACTGCGTTGTTGGCTTAGCTGCCAGCAACATCCACAACCACACGACCACGTACTTGGCCTGCAATGATGTCTTTGCCCAATTGCGGCAAGTCTTGAAGTTTGGCTTGTGAAATCATACCGTCCAGTTTTTCCATTGGCAGGTCTGTGACAATGCGGTTCCATGCTTTAACGCGACGCTCTTTCGGGCACATAACAGAATCGATACCCAACAAATTTACACCACGCAACAAGAACGGAATGACTGTCGCATCCAGTTTGTTACCACCCGCAAGGCCGATGGCTGCAACAGAGCCGCCATATTTCATTTGCGCCAAAACGCGTGACAATGTTGTGCCACCAACCGCATCAATACAGCCTGCCCAAAGTTCTTTTTCCAATGGGCGTTTTGAAGCTTCTGAAAGTTCATCACGTCCAATAATGTTTTTCACACCCATCTCGCGCAAATAATCATGTGTGTCTGCGCGCCCTGTTGAGCCTGCAACATCATAACCAAGCTTGGCAAGGATTGCGGCGGCAACAGAACCTACACCACCCGCAGCACCTGTGATCAAAACTTCGCCTTTTTCAGGGCTTAGACCTTGATCTTCCAGCGCCATCACACCCAACATGGAGGTAAAACCAGCAGTTCCAACAGCCATGGCTTGGCGCGTATCCAGACCTTCTGGCAAATGCACCAACCAGTCACCGCTCACACGTGCTTTTTGACCATAGCCGCCCCAGTGAACTTCACCAACGCGCCAGCCTGTCAAAACAACTTTATCACCTGCTTTGAAGTCTGCATGGGTGCTTGTCTCAACTGTGCCGGCAAAATCAACACCACCCACATGCGGGTAGTTACGCACCAGACCACCAAGACCGTTTAACACGAGACCGTCTTTATAGTTCAATGTTGAATATTCAACATTTACCACCACATCACCTTCTGGCAACTGGTCAGCATTCATTTCCTGAATTTCAGAAGAAACACCGTCATCGTTTTTAGACAGAACTAACGCTTTAAACATGAAACACCTCAATTGATTAAATTTGACCCTATGGTACCCTAATTTATATATTTGTCAAACAAATTAACAAATGTCAAAATAAGCTTGAAAAACTGCCCCTTTGGGCGCATTGTAGCGCTTCGCGCATTGAGTAAATAGAAATAAGCTAGATAAAATTTATGGGCATGAAATACGAACCACTGGTGACTGAGAGTTTGGCAAAACAAATCTCAGAGACAATCCGTCTCGCCATTTTAGAAGGCGAGCTTAAAGTGGATGAACGCCTGCCCACAGAACCGGAGCTGGCTGCACGCTTTGGTGTCTCGCGCCCGACAATTCGCGAGGCTTTAAAACGTCTTGCCGCGCAAAATCTTATTCGTTCGCGCCGCGGCCCAACAGGTGGGACCTTTATTAATCGCCCTGATAGTGATGAGGCGCAAAACTCCCTCACCAATATCACCTCCCTCTTGACCACCATGGGCGAGTTTGACCTTTCCGATATTGCTGAGGCTCGACGTGAGCTTGAACTTGTCTGCGTACGTCTTGCCGCTGAGCGCCGCGAAGAAAGCCATCTAGAGCGCCTGCGTGCAGAAATTCATATCCAGAAAACCCCCAATTTGGCCGATCAGGATTTTTGTGCCTCAGACGTGCGCTTTCACCGCACCCTTGTGGATGCCACGCAAAATGCCATGTTGCGTTTTATGATGTCCTCGGTGATTGAGGCCGTGCAACCCATTGTGAACTTGATCGTTTTCAAATTTTGGGATAAAGAAAAAACCATTGCGCAACATGAACGTATGTTGAAGGCCATTGAAGACCAAGATGCTGAGAGCGCTGCTATGGTGTTTCTTGAACAAATGGATGACCTGCAAAATCGTTACGCAAAAGCGCAAGCACTAAGGGATGCGAAAACATAAAAACAGGGGGATCACTCAATGTCCGTCGTAAGAACCATGAATTCCAAGAGAACATGCGATGAAATTCGCCATGCCAATACGGAACTGGAATATTTCTATTTAGAAGCACGGCGCAATAAAAAAGCGGCCAACTGGGCGGCAAAAAAACTGGGCCGTAATAAAAAAGAATATTTCCTCGAACTCATCAGCGAAGATATTTCCCAAGCTGGCCCCAAGCCCGTTGTTAAACGCATCCGCAAGGATTTCAAAAAAGCTGGCCTAGATATCAGTGAAGATAAAATCTGGAAGAAGCTGAGAACTTTTGAGCAATATATTTTAAAAGCCATGCTGCGAAAACAGGCCAAGCGCACCAAGAAGGAGCTCAAAGGCCGCAAGAAAAACAAGAAGAAATAAAAGAATTCTTCAATTCCCATCTGGTATGTCACCCTCAGCCCTGCTAATTTGATGCAACTTAAATTCAAAGATTAAGACGACGGGCAAAATTCCATGACTGAAACAGAAGATAATGGTGCATATCGCGTTCTTGCGCGTAAATACCGCCCGTCAACTTTTGAGGAATTGATCGGACAGGACGCCATGGTGCGCACCCTGTCCAATGCCATCGAATCGGGTCGTCTTGCCCAAGCTTTCATGCTCACGGGTGTGCGCGGTGTGGGTAAAACTACAACGGCGCGCCTTGTTGCGCGCGCGCTTAACTGTGTGGGTGAAGATGGACAAGGCAGCGAAACCATCACCCCCTGTGGTGTGTGTGATCAATGCACCGCCATTGCCCAAGACCGCCATGTCGATGTGATTGAGATGGATGCGGCGTCGCGCACAGGGGTGGATGATATCCGCGAAGTGATCGAGTCGGTGCGCTATCGTCCGACCTCAGCACGTTATAAAATCTACATCATCGATGAAGTTCACATGCTTTCAAAAGGCGCTTTTAACGCCCTTCTAAAAACATTGGAAGAGCCGCCAGAGCATGTAAAATTCATCTTTGCGACCACAGAAATTCGCAAAGTTCCGGTCACGGTTTTATCGCGCTGCCAACGTTTTGATTTGCGCCGCATTGACCAAGAATTGCTTGCCTCCCACTTCAATAAAGTGGCTGAAAAAGAAGATGCCAAGGTTGATGAGAGCGCCCTTGCCATGATCGCACGTGCTGCTGATGGGTCTGTTCGTGACGGGCTGAGCCTGCTGGATCAAGCCATTGCCCATTGCCACGGCGAAGTGGGTGAAGCACAAGTGCGTGACATGCTCGGCCTTGCTGATCGCGGGCGCACCTTTGATCTGTTTGACGCCATTATGAAAGGCGATGCAGCCGCAGCCCTTGAGGTTATGGACACGCTTTATGCCGCCGGTGCTGATCCCAGTGTTGTTTTACAAGACCTGCTGGAACTCACCCATTGGCTCACACGGGTTAAAGTCGTGCCTGATGCAGCGCAAAATGCCGTTGTTTCTGAAATGGAGCGTGTGCGCGGCAAAGAAATGTCTGACACGCTTGCCATGTCCGTTCTTGCACGTGCCTACCAGATTTTAATGAAGGGATTGGGCGAAGTGCGCAATGCACCGCACCCCCAACAAGCTGCGGAAATGGTTATCATCCGCCTGTGTTATGTGGCTGATATGCCCACACCGGAAGAAGCCGTGCGCATGATCCAAAACAATCCGCCTGCCCCTACTGGTGGTGGCGGTGGCGGCGTGCCCACAGGCGGTGGTTCTGGTGGGGGGTCACAAATGGCCCAAGCGGTTGGCGCACCAAATATGGGCGCAGGCGGTCCGCCAAATCCGGGACCCCAAGCCAATATGCGTGTGGTCAATGGCGGGCGCACCGTGTGCCAACCCAAGGTGCAGGATGAGACAAAAGCTGATCCGCAAGATTTCCCCGCCGTGGTTGCCTTAAGTGAAGAAAAGCGCAACATCATCTTAAAAGCCAATTTGATGAATAACCTTCATCTGGTTTCTTTTGAACCCGGCAAGATCGAGTTTCGCCCCGGTGACCATGCCCCATCCACATTGGCGGGGGACTTGAAAAAATTCCTTGATACCCATACATCGCGTATCTGGGCGGTGAGTGTTTCGCGCCATGCTTCTGGTGATATCACCTTGGCCCAAGTGCGCGATGAAGCCATTGCCAAACGCAAAGCCGAACTGGCAAAACACCCGCTGGTCAGCGATATTTTATCGTCCTTTCCCGGCAGCGTGATTGAAAAAGTACACGAAATTAAACTTGATAGTATGGACGCTGCGATTCAAATCGAAGAAAATCCCGGCGACCCAGACCATAGTGACAACGGAGAAGAATAGTCCCATGAAGAATATGGCAAAAATGATGCAACAGGCGCAGAAAATGCAGTCCAAGATGCAAGAATTCCAAGACGGCCTCGTCGATCTGGAAATCTATGGCACCTCTGGTGGCGGTATGGTCAATGTTGTCATCAACGGTAAAGCCGATGTGAAAAAATCGACGTGGATAAAAACCTCGTTGATCCAGAAGACAAAGAAGTCATGGAAGATTTGATCGTGGCAGCCCTTGCCGATGCCAAATCCAAAATGGAAGCTGAAGTCAACAAACGTATGGCTGATATGACAGGTGGCCTAGAATTACCACCGGGTATGCAGTTGCCATTTTAAGATTATGTCATTCTGGAGCTGATCCAGAATCCACACTTTTCTGGGCTTTGGCATTTACCAGAGTGACAATTGCCAGAGTGACAATTGATAGAGACCTAAATGGCCGCAACAGAAATTGAACAGCTGATCCAAATTCTTTCCAAGCTTCCCGGTCTGGGCCCGCGCTCAGCACGCCGGGCGGCTTTGCATTTGGTGAAGAAAAAAGAAGTCCTCTTAAGCCCGCTTTCCCATGCCTTGCAGCGTGTGGAAGAAACGGTCAAAACCTGTTCGACCTGCGGCAATCTTGATGCCACTGACCCTTGCACCATCTGCACAGATGGGCGGCGCGATGACAGTGTGATTTGTGTGGTACAAGATGTGGCAGACCTTTGGGCTTTGGAGCGTTCCAACAGCTTTAAGGGGCGCTATCATGTGCTCGGCGGTACACTTTCGGCCCTTGATGGCATTGGTCCTGAAGATTTAAAAATCGACACGTTGGTCAACCGCGCCCAAAGCTCTTTAGTCACAGAAGTTATCCTTGCCACCAGTGCAACGGTTGACGGACAGACCACCGCGCACTATATCGCAGACTGTCTTGAAAATTGTGATGTGAGTGTTTCAGGTCTCGCCCATGGTGTTCCTGTTGGGGGGGAGCTGGATTACCTTGATGACGGCACCCTAAGTGCAGCGCTTTCAGCACGCAGAAAAATGGAATAAAGCAAATGCCCTATCTAATGATGATGCTATTGATGAGCATTGCTGCTTTGATGTTTTCCTGTGTCATGGCTGTGTAAAGCAGCGTTTCTTTGATCATGCTTAAACGTCTTATTTGCCTGAGCCTGCTTTTATTAGTTGTCGCCTGCACACAAGCCCCGCAACCCATGCGCCACAGCCGCACGGGCTTTGACACCACCCCTTTGCGCCTGCGCGATAGTGGCACGGTGTTAATCCAACCTATTGAAGGGGCAGCGCGCCCACTGGCAAAGATCATGGCAGCCTCACTGGCAGATAGTTTAGGCGTGCGCAATATTCCCTCCACCTCAAATCCAGTGACAAATACAGCTTATAAAGTGCGCGGTCAGGTCGTTTTGAAACGCGCGCGCAATGCAAAAAAATACACAGGCGAGATTTATTGGACCTTCTTTAGTCGGGATGACAAAATCGTTCATGAATCCTCCCAAGCTATAAATGTGGATCGCTATCGCTGGGATTATGGCGACCAACATATGATCAATCAGCTGGTTGAAAATGCGGCTGAGACCTTTGCCGATTACATACAGGATAAAGCTGAGCGCGAAGCGGTCAAACTGGATGAGCGTAATCAACAGGTTGTCTTTAAAATCGCCTCGATCAAAGGGGTGAAGCCTTCTGCGCAAAAAGAGCTTTATAAAGCTATGGCACTCACGCTGCGCCAAGCAGGTGCGATTGTGCGCCCTTCCCTTAGCCCACAAGGCTATCAACTCAGCTGTGAAATTGATGTGTTGGAACCTTATGAAGGCAAGCAACGCATTAAGGTCGCTTGGATTGTGAAAGATGCATCGGGTAAAGAGCTCGGACGTGCGCGCCAAAATAACCGCTTAAATGAGGGCCGTCTTGAAAAACCATTAGGGCGCATGGCCTATAATATTGCGCGCGCAGCCATGGGCGGGGTTGGGCAGATGGTGGAGCGCCACCGCGAAGAAATCCGATTTGAACGGAGTCGCACCCAACCAAGCCACACCGCAGCACCGGGACGGCGAAAACGTCTGGTTGCCCCACCCTTTTAAGCCTTCGCAAAGGCGCAGTTTGTCTTCGTTCTGTCATAAAGATTCAAACTTAGCTTAATAAGGCATTTACAGCATCCAAACCCGTTGATATGTTCCGAAAAATATTGATTTGGGCACATCAACTTAAGGATCTGATTTTCTCATGAAAATCCTTACTGGCAATGCAAACCGTCCTTTGGCCGACGCTATCTCTAAAGAGCTTGGCTACCCTCTCACTGAAGCGAGCGTAAAGCGCTTTTCTGATCAGGAGGTTTTCGTAGAAATTCTCGAAAACGTCCGTGGTGAAGATGTCTTTGTCGTTCAGCCAACATCTTATCCTGCAAACGATAATATGATGGAACTTCTGGTCACTATTGATGCTGCGCGTCGAGGATCAGCACGCCGTATCACGGCTGTGGTTCCCTATTTCGGCTATGCACGACAAGATCGTAAATCCGCACCACGCTCGCCAATTTCGGCAAAGCTGGTGGCCAACCTGATCACCACAGCAGGTGCTGATCGCGTCTTGACCATGGATTTACATGCAGGCCAAATTCAGGGCTTCTTTGATATTCCGGTTGATAACCTACATGCAGCCCCCGTTTTTGCCCGCGATATTGCGCAAAATTACGATACAGAAAACCTCCTGATCGTATCACCTGATGTGGGTGGTGTGGTACGTGCACGCGCCATTGCCAAACGTCTAGACTGTAACCTTGCCATCATCGACAAACGTCGTGAGCGCGCAGGCGTTTCTGAAGTCATGAACGTCATTGGTGATGTTGAAGGTAAAAACTGTATCCTGATTGATGATATTGTCGATTCTGGTGGCACCCTGTGTAACGCGGCACAAGCCCTGTTGGAAAACGGTGCAAAAAGTGCATCAGCTTACATCACACATGGTGTTCTTTCTGGCGGTGCGGTATCTCGCATCACGTCTTCTTCTTTGCAAGAACTTGCCATTACAGACTCCATCCAAGGTACGGATCAAGTGATTGATGCGGAAAATATCCGTCACATCTCAATCGCGCCAATCCTGTCAGAAGCGATGAAACGCATCCATGACGAACAGTCGGTCTCCTGCCTGTTTGATTAAGGTCTGCTGATAAAGAATAAAGAAAAAAGCGGTGAAGGTTTTTTCCTCACCGCTTTTTTTATGCCTGCACTAAAGCAAGCTTAAAGTTCAAAGCTTTCTTCAATGTCACTCACCGACATTTTCTCTTCCATATCCGGTGCATAAACCGGACGCTGGGTCTCATAAAGAACACCTGTTGAAAAACCATCATCTGTTGCCAAAAAGGTCATGGCCTCAGCCAAGGCATTGGTGCCATCAATCTCGCCTTTGCGCACAATCTTCTTCCACTCAGCCTGTTCAGGGCGAAAGGTCACGCAAGGAGAGAGAATTTGCACAAAAGAGAATCCCTTATGCTGCATGGCTTGGGCAATCAGTTTCGCAGACCCGTTAGGGTCACCCGCAAAACCACGCGCTACAAAGCCCGCTCCGGCTGATAAAGCAACCGATAAAGGATTAAAGGGGGATACCCCTGTGCCATGCGGTGTTAGTTTGGAGCCATCCCAGTCAGAAGCCGTGGTCGGGGATGCTTGGCCTTTTGTCATGCCATAGACTTCATTATCCATGACAATATAGGTCATATCCACATTGCGACGACAAGCATGAAGGAAATGGTTCCCGCCAATGGAAAAACCATCCCCATCGCCCCCTGTTGCCACAACGGTGAGATCAGGGCGCGCAACCTTCAAACCTGTGGCAGAAGCCAAGGCACGACCATGAATGCCGTGAAAGCCATAGACACTGGTATAAGCCGGAATGCGCGATGAACAGCCAATACCAGAAATGACTGCAGCATCTTCGCGCGGAATTTGAAGTTCAGCCAAGGCTTTTGTAATGGATGCGAGAACCGAGAAATCCCCACAGCCCGGACACCAGACCGGCTTATAATCGGATTTATAATCTTTAAACGTCAGGGGCTTTTGTTGAACTGCTTGATCCATTATCCCAGCTCCTTAATTTGAGTAACGATTTCATTTGGTCGAAACGGGAGTGGTCCCGGTTTTGCCAGAACAGTTGTCTGTGCAGGCAGGTCAAACTCACTGCGCAGATAGCGATAGAACTGTTTTGAATGGGTCTGCTCCACCACCAACGCTTTCGTGACACCCGCAAGGGCTTCATCCATTTTATCAGGCAGGGCAGGCATTAACAGGCGCATAGAGATCATCTTGATCTTCTCACCTTCTGCTTCCAAACGCTTGATGGCTTCACGAACAGGCGCTGTGACCGAGCCAAAGGTAATAACCGCAAGCTCGCCCTCACCCTCAATTTCCGCCCAATGCTGACCATAATCAAACTGGTCTAATTTGCGTTGGCGTTTATCAAGCT
Organism: Candidatus Terasakiella magnetica; assembly: GCF_900093605.1. Lineage (NCBI taxonomy): Bacteria > Pseudomonadati > Pseudomonadota > Alphaproteobacteria > Rhodospirillales > Terasakiellaceae > Terasakiella > Terasakiella magnetica. The sequence continues at coordinate 65,423 of NZ_FLYE01000003.1, read as the reverse complement.
GGGCATAATGGTCTTCTGCTGACGAAGACGGGCGGGCATTTTCTGCTGTTTCCAACCCATCGGCGACATATTCACCCCCGGCTGTGCCCGGGATCGCCATGGGAGAAACACCACTGTCAGTCAGTGCATAGCGTTTATAGTCTTCTAAGTCCCCTGTCGCGACCTCGCGTTGTGCCACAAAGGCCAAATCAGCAGGCTTATCAATCACATTTCGTGACTGACCCAAAGACTGATCAGATAAAACAATTGCCGCTGTCTGCATCGCTTCAGCCAAATGCACAGTCCATTGCGTGGTAAAAAGACAGTCCGAAATAGAGCTTGGCGCTGTGACAATATGCGGGGCATCACCATGCAAGCCATGAAGTGCGATGTTTAAATCACTTTGCTCAGATTTTGTTGGGATACCCGTGGATGGCCCACCGCGCATCACATCCACCACCACAATGGGAATTTCTGCTGAAACGGCCAGACCTAATGCTTCGCTCATCAAGGCAAGGCCCGGCCCAGACGTTGCGGTAATGGAAGGCACACCGCCAAAAGAGCCGCCAATAATCATATTAACAGAGGCGAGCTCATCTTCAGCCTGCACCAAGGTGCCACCGACTTTTTCAAGGTTTGGGGCCAACCATTCTAAAATCTCGGTCGCCGGGGTGATGGGATAAGCTGCACAAAAACGCACACCACCGCGAAGAGCGCCCATACCGGCGGCTTCATTACCTGTTAAAGACCAGCGTGTGCTTTTACTTTCTTTGCGCTCAAGATGGAGATCAATACCAATTTCGGCTTCCAGATCACGCGCAACCTGCATGCCTTTTTTCATCCCTTCAAGGGATGCATCAAGAGCAGCTTGGCCTTTGCGTTTAAGAACTTTTTCCAAGATCGCCTGAAGGGCATCAAGTGGAATACCTGCGAGCTCCCCAAGGATACCCAGACCGATCATATTGGGGCGACCGCCTTCAATTTCTTTAGCGGCCTCACTTAAAGGCACCATCACCTGGCGGGCAATGGAGTCTGTGATCATCTCAGGTGGGTTTTTCGCTGCCTCATCACCAATGATCACACTATCTGTGCGCAAGGGAAGTTCGGCTGCAAAACGGTCCACATTCATCCAGTCAAAACAGAACAACACATCAAAATGGTCATCGGGACAATTAATGGGCTCAGCGGACAAACGGATAAAGGCCGCGGCTTCACCACCACGAATTTGCGGGCCGCTTGAACGGGTCATCAATCCATAAAGACCTGCTTTGGCCGCAGCATCCAGAAGCATCTGGCCTGCAGTCATTACACCTGCCCCACCTGCACCGGTGATGGCAATAGAAACGCTCTGGGATGTCATGTGTCTCGTGTGTCCCTTAATGTGAAAATGAAAGGTTGCTCATATATTCCAAAAACAATGTGGCAAGCCCATGACATTTGTCAATTTCACTCTCTTTTAAAAAGTTTGCATCAACAGAAAGCAGTTTATCACGTTTTAAGGACGCTTATGGGACAAATTACCCGTCAAAAAGCGGGCATAGAAAAACCGGATGAACACTGGTCCATCCGGTTTCAAAAGTAAAAGATCGTTTTAAAAGAGATCAGTTATTTTCTGCAGCGAGCGCGCGGGCCAGTTGGCTAAGCGCGTCTTGATGACGGTCATTATCAATATGTGAGAAGTTTCGAGCAAGCTCAAGACACATACGTTGGCGATCTGTCAGATCAATTTCCGTATCATCATCTTCATCCAAGCCTTCAAAGAAAAAGCCGACAGCTACTTTAAGAACCTGTGCAATCTCATATAGACGACCAGCTGAAATACGGTTGATGCCGCGCTCATATTTGTGCGCTTGCTGATATGTTACCCCTATCATATCAGCCATTTGCTGCTGGCTAAGACCCAGCATAATTCGGCGCTCACGAATACGCGCACCAACATGGCGATCTGTATCCGTGGCTCTATTCGTCACTTTACCCTCTTTTGCTTCATTTGACATGAAAGCATGCTCCTTATTCAACTTACATACTGCGCATTTTTATTATTTTTCTATCAATGATTATAGATTCCGCCCTCATTTGGCAAGTAAATATTTCCTAATATTTCAAATAAATACACACATGATAATGTAAAATTATTGATAAAATTTTAAGGAAAAATGCGAGGTTTTTCAGTCTTTCCCCAAAGTGAAGGCAAAATATTTCTATAATATTTCAGGTTGTAAGAACCTGTTCTAAGCGCGCGTATTCAGGCTTGTTAAAACCGGTGGTACTATATGTGTTTTATTTTCAAGCTCTTCGCGCTTTAGTTGGGCTTCAAGCGCCGCCGTCTGCCCACCCGGTTGCGCCCCGGCACTCACATAGGCATCATGATATGCCCCATGTTGGGTTCGGCTTAATGATGCGTTGCCCGATGTTGTTTCATCCAAGGCAGCCAATTGAGCCTGTAATAAAGTCAGGTCCGCTGTAATAATCGGTGCTGAATAAGTCGGCTCTGTTGGGGTGGCTTGAGCAAGTTTTGCAGAAGCTTGTCCTTCAAGCCCCTTTGCCTGAACCGCGGCTTGCTCCTCACTACGCAAAGCTTCATCAAAGCGATTGCGTCGATAAGTGTCGCGTGGCTGGGGCTGTTGACCAACCCGTTCACGCACCTCAGGGGGGAGCTGCTCAACAAAGGCTTGTGCAGAGCGTTGAATGGAATCCGAACTTGTGCCGGGTGCCGTATTTTGCACGCGGGTTTGAGGGGTCCTTACAATACCAACGGGTAAAGAGACCTTCGGGTCAACAACAGAAACCACGATGTTCTCAAACATTCAAATTTTAAAAGAGGGAAAAAGTATAAACCGAATGAGCCTGTTTGTCAGCTCATTCGGTTTAATTTAATTCAAATTGTAAGATTCTTACTTATCTGACAGTTTTGAAAGTTGTTGCTGCATGGCTTCAAGCTGGGCTTTCATATCCTGCAAGTCATCAACAGTTTTTTCCTGTGCCTTGGCTTCGCCTTTAGAGGGCTTATCGCCTTCTTCAGAAGTTGCTGGCGTTTCACCTTCTTTATAAAAAGGTGGTGTGAACATACGCATGGCATTTTCAAACATGGCCATATTCTGTTTGTTCATTTCTTCAAACTGGCCAAACGGGTTTATCCCGCCCATGGTGTCTTTCATATAATCGCGCATCTGTTCTTGATTGGTCGCAAACGATTGCATGGACTGTTCAAGATAACTTGGCACGAGACCCTGAAGGCTATCACCATAAAAACTGATCAGGTGGCGCAAGAAACTTACTGGCAAAAGGTTTTGGCCCTTGGCTTCTTCTTCCACAATAATTTGGGTTAAAACAGTGCGTGTAATTTCATCACCGCTTTTCGCATCAAATACCGCAAACTGCGTGCCGTCTTTTACCATCTGTGCAAGGTGGTCAAGCGTTACATAACTGCTTGTTGCCGTATTATACAGACGACGGTTCGCATATTTTTTAATCGTAATCGGTGCGTCTTTATCTTCGTTTTGTGCAGCCATAGTTATATCTTCTTCTTTATGTCCCTGCCCCATCATCGTACTTTTGTGATGAGATCCCCGTATTCTTGTTAACATAGCGCGAAATTGCTGCGCACAAAAGTGTTGCATCGCACTATTTGCAAAAAAAATGTAAATTCATCAAATAATTGACCGTAATTGATGCAATATAGTAATTTAAAGACTGAAAAATGCTGCACCAATTGCTGCACTACACAATAAAGGTTTTCCATTCATGAGCGACTCGCAAAATAAAATGAACGATCTGGCGGCTCAATATTTAGAGCTCTGGCAAAAACAGCTCACCTCCGATGCGACCAAACGCGCTGTTGATGATGCCAGCAAATCAGCCGAGGCTTTTGGCGAACAATCCGCTGAATTTATGAAAAACCTTGATTCGCCACAAAAAGTCCAAAATTGGATGAATACATGGGCAGAAAGCTGGAAGGCACAATTTGAAGATGGAACAAACCCGTTCAGCCAATTCGCCGAAAATGTCCAAGCCGCCCAAAACGCAGCGGCTGGGGCCGCGACCGCTCGCCCTTCATCTGAGCACCCTGTGCATGACGTGGATGAGCTGTCGAAACGCATTGGCGAGCTCGAAAAACGGGTCCATGATCTGGAATCCCAGCTTAAAAAATGAGGCTGATGCCCTTTTAAGTGAAATTACCTCACTACCCGATGAAAAATTCCGCGCTGCCCTTGATGCCGAGGCTTACCTGCGCGGTCTAGACTTTATGAATGGGGTGCGCGCCTATCACACCCACCCCTATCAGCGAAACCTCAAAGACCCCGCCGCTATTTGGGCAGAAGGGGGCAGCCGCCTTTTGGATTATGGCGGGCCAAAAGACGCACCTGTTCTCCTGTGCGTGCCCTCTCTTATTAATAAGGCCTATGTGCTTGACCTTAAAAAAGGCCGCAGCTTCATGCGCACCATGGCAAAAAAGGGGTTGCGCAGTTTCCTTCTCGATTGGGGGGATGTGGGGGAAGCTGAAAAGAAAATGGGGCTTGAAGACTATATTTTAAAAAGGCTTCATAATGCGGTCGAAGAAGTCCATCGCCAAACGGGGCGCCCCGTAAGCCTAGTGGGTTATTGCATGGGCGGCGTTCTCACCACAGCTTATGCTGCCATGGAACCTGAAAAGATCGAGCGTCTTGTCTTGCTGGCGACACCATGGGATTTCCAGGCTGAAAACAACCCTTATGTTAAAGCCATTCAAGCCGCCAAGCCCCAGCTTGAACAGCTGATTGATTATTTGGGCGAACTGCCCATTGATGTCATTCAGTCTCTCTTCAGCGCGCTTGACCCTTATCGCATTTTGCAGAAATTTGCCGATTTCTCAAAGCTGGACCCAGACAGTAGCGAGGCTAAAAAATTTGTTGCCCTTGAAGACTGGGTGAATGATTCGGTCCCCTTAAGCGGCCCTTTGGCTAAAGAATGCCTGTTTGATTGGTATGTTGAAAACCGTCCTGCGCGCGGTGTTTGGGAATTGGACGGTCATTATATTGACCCCAAAGAAATCACCTGCCCGACACGGCTTTATATCCCGGCCAATGACCGAATCGTGCCGCCAGAATCTGCCATGGCTTTAGCCAAGCTGATACCTAATTGCGAGGTAAAGGCCGTAAAAAGTGGTCATATCGGCATGGTTACAGGACAAAATGCGGCAAAATCACTCTATAGCCCTTTAGCTAAGTGGCTATTATCCAAGTGAATGTAATTTTTTTATAATTCTAAGGTCGAACACATACAATCATTACTTGACCAATGATCAGGCGTCTATACTCTATGGGGCCTGTGGTGACGGGAAACGACTTTTCCGGCACAGCGAAAAAGAAATTTATTTTAGGAGACTTTGAATATGACTGAAGTTGTCATTGTCGGTGCTGCACGTACAGCGGTCGGTAATTTTAGCGGTAGCTTGGCTTCCGTACCTGCACAAGAATTGGGTGCCACTGTCATTAAAGCTGCACTAGAGCGCGCAGGCGTTGACGCTGCAGACGTTCAAGAAGTGTTTATGGGCCAGGTTCTCACAGGTGGTTCAGGCCAAAACCCTGCACGCCAAGCTGCGATCCTTGCAGGCTGCCCTGAAGAATCAACTGCGATGACAATCAACCAGGTTTGTGGTTCTGGTCTTCGTGCTGTTGGCATGGGCATGCAATCCATTCTTTTGGGTGATGCTGATGTTGTTGTGGCTGGTGGTCAAGAAAACATGTCTGCTTCCCAGCACGTTATGCACCTGCGTAACGGCACAAAAATGGGCCCATCCAAAATGGAAGACACCATGATCAAAGATGGTCTGTGGTGTGCATTTAACGATTACCACATGGGTACAACAGCGCAAAATATCGCTGACAAATATGAAATCTCACGTGAAGAGCAAGATGCGTTTGCAGCTGCTTCTCAAAACAAAGCAGAAGCTGCACGCAACGAAGGCAAGTTCGCTGAAGAAATCGTTCCAGTAACAATCAAATCTCGCAAAGGCGACATCGTTGTTGATACGGACGAATTCATCAAAGACGGCGTAACAGCTGAGAAACTCGGCAAACTTCGCCCGGCCTTTTCTAAAGACGGTTCTGTAACAGCAGGTAACGCATCAGGCATCAACGATGGTGCATCAGTTGTTGTTCTTATGTCTAAAGAAGAAGCTGAGAAACGTGGCCTGACACCACTTGCAACAGTGAAAGCTTGGTCTACACATGGTGTTGATCCAAAGATTATGGGTACAGGCCCAGTTCCTGCGGTAAACAAAGCTTTGGATAAAGCGGGTTGGTCAGTTTCTGACATCGACCTTGTTGAAGCCAACGAAGCCTTTGCTGCACAAGCGATCTCTGTAAACAAAGAGCTCGGTTGGGACACTGACAAAGTAAACGTAAATGGTGGCGCTATTGCCATTGGTCACCCAATCGGTGCCTCTGGTAACCGCGTTCTTGTAACCCTGTTGCACGAAATGAAGCGTCGCGATTCTAAAAAAGGTGTTGCGACACTTTGTATCGGTGGCGGTCAAGGCGTTGCACTTTGTGTTGAGCGTGAATAGACCCCTTTTAAAAGCCTGTTCATAAACTGAACATTCTTTTATAAAGCATTGAGAAACAGCCCCTTTCTGATGGAAGCGGGCTGTTTTTTTGCCTCAAATGTATAAAGTTTGAATATTTCAAAATTAGGGGTAGATTTATTAAGATAATGACCCCACAATACCGCTATTCAAGGATCGAAGGTTTCGATCTTTGTCGATTTTTTGATGACTATTTAAGTAGAGGAAGAAGCATATGGGTCGTGTAGCACTCGTTACTGGTGGCACGCGCGGTATTGGTCGCGCTATCTCTGAACGCCTTAAAGAAGCTGGTTATACAGTTGCAGCCAACTTTGGTGGCAACGAAGAAGCCGCAAAAAAATTCACAGAAGAAACAGGTATTGCTTCTTTTAAATGTGACGTGAGCGATTTTGACGCTTGTCAAGCAATGCTCAAGCAAATTGAAACAGACCTCGGTGCTGTTGAAATTTTGGTAAACAACGCTGGTATCACACGTGACGGTACATTGCACCGCATGTCTGAAGACAACTGGGATGCAGTAATTGCGACAAACTTGAGCTCTTGCTTCAACCTGTGTCGTGGCGTAATCGACGGCATGCGTGCCAACGGTTTTGGTCGTATCGTGAACATCGGTTCTATCAACGGTCAAGCTGGTCAGTACGGTCAGGTGAACTATGCTGCTGCTAAATCTGGTATCCACGGCTTCACAAAAGCCTTGGCTCAAGAAGGTGCTGGCAAAGGCATCACTGTAAACGCGATTGCACCGGGTTATGTTGATACAGACATGGTTCGTGCAGTACCGCCTGCAGTTCTTGAAAAAATCATTGCGAAGATCCCAATGGGTCGCTTGGGCCGCGCTGACGACATCGCTCGTGGCGTATTGTTCCTGGTTGCTGACGATGGCGACTTCGTAACAGGTGCAACACTGTCCATCAACGGTGGTCAGCACATGTACTAATTTCTCTTTTCAAAGAGAAATACAAAAGCCCTTCCCATTCATTTGGGAAGGGCTTTTTTGTGCCTATATTTCGCCTATAAAAAAAGCCCCTTGGCACAACCGTTACCAAGGGGCTTTCTCTTTAAAGCAGGCTTAACCTAACTTAGTCACGACGTGGCTTGCGTGGACCGCGTGGCTTGCGTGGACGATCAGAATCGCCTTCACCTTCGCTACGTGGGCGCTTTTCGCCAACTTCTTCTGTGATGTCGTTACCAGTTTCCTGATCAACAACACGCATAGAAAGTTTAACTTTACCACGATCATCAATACCGATGAGTTTCGCCCAAACTTCGTCACCTTCAGACAAGACGTCAGATACTTGAGCAACACGTTCGTTTTTAAGTTCAGAAATGTGAACCAAACCGTCTTTTGTGCCCATGTAGTTAACGAATGCACCGAAATCCATGACTTTTACGACTTTACCGCGGTAGATCTTATTGATCTCTGGTTCAGCCACAATACCTTGGATCCAATCAATCGCTTTTTGACCAGACTCGCCATCAACAGCGGCAACGCGGATTGTACCGTCGTCTTCAATGTCGATTTTCGCACCAGTTTCTTCAGTGATCTGACGGATAACTTTACCGCCTGTACCAATAACTTCACGGATCTTGTCTTTGTTGATCTGGAAAGCTGTGATTTTTGGAGCGTTGTTAGAAACATCTTCACGACCAGATGTAATCGCAGAAGCCATCTCATCAAGGATAAACTGACGGCCACCTTTAGCTTGGTCCAGTGCAATTTCCATGATCTCAGGCGTGATAGACGTAATCTTAATGTCCATCTGCAAAGACGTGATACCCTCGCAAGTACCCGCAACTTTAAAGTCCATGTCACCAAGGTGATCTTCATCACCCAAGATGTCAGACAGAACAGCAAAGCCATCGTCTTCTTTGATCAGGCCCATTGCGATACCCGCAACAGGGCGTTTCAAAGGAACACCAGAATCCATCAAAGAAAGGGATGTACCACAAACAGTTGCCATAGAAGAAGAACCGTTAGATTCTGTAACTTCTGAAACAACACGAACTGTGTAAGGGAATTCTTCCTTAGACGGCATCAAGGGGCGAATTGCGCGCCATGCCAATTTACCATGGCCGATTTCACGACGACCCGGTGACTTCAAGAAGCTTGCTTCACCTACAGAGTATGGAGGGAAGTTATAATGCAGCATGAAGTTTTCACGGTATTCTTTGTCCAAGGCATCGATGATTTGCTCATCTTGGCCTGTACCCAAAGTCGTTACCGCCATGGCTTGTGTTTCACCACGTGTGAACAAAGCAGAACCATGTGCGCGTGGCAACAAACCAACTTGTGCATCAATCGCACGAACTGTTTTTGTGTCACGACCATCGATACGAGACTGTGTTGCAATGATATCACGACGAACGATGTCTTTTTCAAGGTTCTTCAGAACGCCAGCAACAACAACTTTATTTACTTCGCCAGCTTCAACAGCATCAGCGTAGAATTCAGTTACTTTGTCTTTTGCTTCATTTACAGCAGCAACACGTTCTTGCTTGTCTTTGATTTTGTAAGCAGCGCGCAGGCCTTCTTCAGCCAACTCAGCAGCTTTTGCTTCAACATCACCAAGGTAAGCAACTGGCTCTGCCATATCCCAAGGCTCATTTGCACAAGCTTCAGCCAAATCGATGATCGCATCGATGACTGTTTGGAATTCTTTATGACCATAAGCCACAGCGCCCAGCATGATTTCTTCAGAAAGCTCTTGAGCTTCTGATTCAACCATCAGTACACCAGCTTGCGTACCCGCAACAGCCAGATCAAGAACAGAATCTTCAAGTTCTTCTGTTGTTGGGTTGAGAACATATTCGCCTTCGATATAACCAACGCGCGCCGCACCAATTGGGCCCATGAATGGCATACCGGAAATTGTCAATGCAGCAGACGCGCCAACCATGGCAACGATATCAGGATCGTTTTCAAGGTCATGTGCCAATACTGTACAGATAACTTGTGTTTCGTTTTTGTAACCCGGCGCAAACAACGGACGGATTGGACGGTCAATCAGGCGTGATGTCAGTGTTTCTTTTTCAGAAGGGCGACCTTCACGTTTGAAAAAGCCACCCGGGATTTTACCCGCAGCAAACGCTTTTTCCTGATAGTTGACTGTCAACGGAAAGAAATCGATGTCAGTGCGGGCTTTCTTTTGACCAACGGCAGTACAAAGAACCTTTGTCTCCCCATAAGTCACCATTACGGCACCGTCAGCCTGACGTGCGATTTTACCAGTTTCAAATACAAGCGGACGACCGCCCCATTCGATTTCTTTACGGAATTCTTTAAACATATATCTTCCTTACATACGTACTTTAGACCGCTTAAGGGACCTTCCCTTAAAAATTAACCTACGGTCTTATCCGCCAATCTACACCACCTCGACCAACGGTGGTTTGACGGCTTTGTGACAAATGCCACGGGGTCGAAAACGAAGAAAGGCGCGAACACCAAAATCGGTATATCGCGCCTTGCCCCTAAAACCTGTGTCTTAGCGACGCAGACCCAAGCGTTCAATGATGCTCTGGTAACGAGCAACGTCTTTCTTCTTGGCATAATCCAAGAGACGACGACGTTGACCAACCATTTGCAACAGACCGCGACGAGAGTGGAAGTCTTTTTTATGAGTCTTCAAGTGCTCTGTCAGGTTTGCAATGCGCTTAGTGAGAATGGCTACTTGTACTTCAGGTGAACCTGTGTCGCCTTCTTTAGTAGCGTATTCTGCGATAACTTGTGCTTTTTCTTCAGCTGTAATCGACATCGGATACTCCATATATAATATTAATAATTGAAGACCCTGAAGGGTTGAACGATACCGTCTTCCACTTTCGCCAAGGCAACTACTTTACCCACAAACATCAACCGCATGGTTTCTGCATCGGGCTGGTCTTTTTTCAAAGACATGCCATTGCGAATTTTCAAGGTCTCTTCTTCGCTTAAGGCCAGTGCCAAGATGTCGTCTAGCACGGTCTCGATAGGAAGAAGGCTTTCAAAAAGCGCGTCACTATGCACAATCTCTTCTACAGAATCCAGTGAAATCGCGCCTGTTTCATCAAATGGGCCAACTTTTGTGCGCCGCAGGACAGATATATATCCAACCGTGCCCAATTTAAGCGCAATATCACGCCCTAAGGAGCGCACATAGGTACCTTTGCCACAATCAACTTCAAACACTGCCCGATTCGCATCCACACATTCCACTAGCTCAAGGCGATCGATTTGCACTGTGCGTGCAGCCATTTCAACTTCTTCATCAGCGCGTGCCAACTTATAAGCACGTTGCCCATTAATCTTAATGGCAGAATATTTCGGTGGTATTTGCTCAATCTCGCCTAAAAATGAGGGTAAGATGGCTTCAATATTCTCACGGCTTGGGCGGTGGTCTGACGTGGCATTGACTTCGCCTTCGCCATCATCTGTGGTGCGACTTTCCCCCCAGGTGACTTCAAAGCGATATGTTTTCGCCCCATCCATTGCATAAGACACAGTCTTTGTCGCCTCCCCAAAAGCAAGCGGCAAAATGCCTGTGGCTAAAGGGTCCAGCGTGCCGCCATGACCGACTTTTTGCGCCTTGGTTAACCAACGCACTTTACCAACCACATTATTTGAAGAGATTTCCAGCGGCTTATCAATGATCAGCCAGCCGTGAATGGGAATGCCTTTTTTCTTACGGGCCATGATATACACTCTTGTCACTCTGGACTTGTTGCAGAGTCCATGGATGCTGGATCAACTCCAGCATGACGACTTAAAGGTCTTCTTCCTCATCTTCTTGCAGATCCGCCTGAACTTTGGGGTCCTGCAATAAACGATTGATTTTCAAAGCCTCATCCAAGGCATCGTCGCGCTTGAATTTAAACTTGGGAATATATTTTGTTGTGGAAACACGAGAATATTCATGGCGCACATGACCGCTTGCCCGGTTAAGCCCATCCACAACCGCATCGGTATTATCCCCACCAAGGTCAGAGACAAACACAGTTGCGTTGCGCAAATCGGGACTGACGCGTACTTCTGAAACTGAAATAGAGGCATCAATTAAATCGGGGTCACGAAAATCAGCACGGGCGACAATTTCAGCCAATGCATGACGAATTTCCTCACCCACACGCAATTGGCGCTGAGTTGGGGCTTTACCTGAACGTCTGGTCATTTTAACTCATCCTCCACACGTATTATCCCAAAAGAGGGATTTGGTGGAATAGGCCCCTGCTTTCACAGGGGCGCTGATTATTTAAAGTTCTTGTTCGATCTGTTCCATTTCAAAGCATTCGATCATATCGCCCACTTTGATATCGTTGTAATTTTCGAACGACATACCACATTCGAAACCAGACTTCACATCTTTCACATCATCTTTGAAACGCTTGAGCTGGCCAAGGCTGCCTTCATGAACAACAACGTTGTCACGTAGCAAGCGCACTTTAGCACCGCGTTTCACGACGCCTTCAGTAACCATACAACCCGCAATCGTACCGATTTTGGAGATATTGAAGGTTTCACGGATTTCAGCGTAACCGATGAATTTCTCTTGATAGACTGGATCAAGCAGACCAGACATCATACGTTTCACATCGTCCGCTGCATCATAGATGATGGAGTAATAACGAATATCCACACCGTCACGTTTTGCCATCTCACGCGCTTGCGGGTTGGCACGAACGTTAAAGCCGATGATCAAGGCGTTAGATGCACGTGCCAGCGTAATATCTGACTCGTTAATCGCACCAACTGCGCCGTGAAGGACTTTCACTTTCACATCATCACGCCCAAGTTTATCAAACGTACCGGACAAGGCCTCAATAGAACCCTGCACATCACCTTTAATAAGAACAGGCAGTTCCTTAACTTCACCAGCAGCGATCTGGCTAAACAGTTCTTCCAACGTCCCGCGACCAGAAGCGGCTGCTTTTGCTGCTTTGGATTTATTGGTACGATATTCAGAAACTTCACGTGCTTTGGCTTCGGTTTCAACCACAACCATCTGATCACCTGCAGAAGGCGTCCCTTGTAGACCAAGCACCTCAACAGGTGTTGCCGGACCGGATGATTTCACATGGTGACCATGATCATCAACCAAGGCACGTACACGACCCCATTCAGAACCAACAACAAAGATATCACCAATGTTCAATGTACCGCGTTGAACCATCACAGTTGCGATGTTACCACGACCACGTTCTTGACGGGCTTCAACAACCACACCTTCAGCAGCCCGGTTAGGATTGGCTTTCAGTTCAAGAACTTCAGCTTGCAGCAAGATTGTTTCTTCAAGGTTTTCAAGGTTGAGACGTTTCTTTGCGGAAACTTCCACATCCATTACGTCACCGCCCATGCTTTCAACCTGAATTTCATGTTGCAGCAATTCTGTACGCACACGCATCGGGTCTGCACCCGGCTTATCAATTTTGTTGATCGCAACGATGATCGGCACTTCTGCCGCTTTAGCGTGGCGAATGGCCTCAATCGTTTGTGGCATAACGCCATCATCGGCAGCCACAACCAGAATAACGATATCTGTCAGCTCAGCACCACGTGCACGCATGGCGGTAAAGGCCTCGTGACCCGGTGTATCAACAAAGGAGATTTTCGCACCGCTTGCCATGGTCACCTGATAGGCACCAATATGCTGGGTGATACCACCGGCTTCTTTATCCACAACATCTGTTTCACGCAATGCATCAAGCAGAGATGTTTTACCATGATCAACGTGACCCATCACAGTCACGATCGGCGCGCGAGAAACCATATCGGCGGCGTCATCTTTTGGACCTGTCAGATCAACTTCCACATCCGCATCAGAAACGCGTTTTACAGTATGACCAAATTCTTCCACAACAACTTGTGCTGTATCAGCGTCAATTGTTTGGTTGATGGTCACCATTGTACCCATTGTCATCAATGTTTTTACAACAGCTGCAGCACGTTCTGCCATACGGTTAGCAAGTTCCTGAACCGTAATGTGATCAGGCAATGTCACTTCACGTTTTTGCTTGGCTTGTTCTTGTTGGGCACCGCTGTCTTGACGCTTTTGTTTTTGACGCGCACGTTTCACTGAAGCCAGTGAGCGTTGGCGCTGTTCATTACCAAAGCTGTCCACAGACAGTTTACCCTTGCCACGGCGACGGTCATTGCCGCGTTTGTTGTTATCTTGTTTTTTAACTTCTTTTTTCTTCGGCTTTGGAGCAGGTTTTGCTTCAGGCTTTTTCGTTGGTGCCGCAGCACCTTTTTCAGCACGCTGTGCAGCAAGCGAGGCTTCTTCAGCCTGACGGCGTGCATCTGCTTCAACACGTTTCTTTTCTTCAGCATCCGCTTTTGCCTTAGCTTTGGCTTCAGCTTTTGCTTTGCGATCGGCATCGGCTTTTTCTTCAGCACGACGGTCCGCATCTGCTTTCTCGCGCTTGGCGCGTGCTTCAGCATCTTTCAAGGCTTCTTTTGCCGCTTCTTCTTCAGCTTTCTTGGCGTTTTGAAGAACTTGCGCGCGCTTGGCGATCTCACCATTTGTCAGGTTCTGATCTACATCAGAAGGTGCTGCGACAGGTGCTTCCGGCTTCTTAAAGGCTGCTTCAGCCTGTTCTTTAGCCGCTTTTTCCTGAGCGCTTACTTCAGACATGCGTCCTGAAGTTCCCTGAACGAATGTTCGTTTCTTACGCACCTCGACAGCCACAGACTTACTGCGCCCATGGGAGAAGCTTTGCTTAACCTGACCTGCTTCTACAGTCTTCTTCAGTTCAAGTTTGCCGGGTCGATTGAGGCTGAGCTTGTTGCTGTCATCGCCTTTTTTATCTGTCATATCCGAACTGTGCCTGTCTTTCGTACGTTCGCATCTATCAATGTGATAAATGCCTCATTCAATCACTCTTTATGTCGCGAAAACCTTGCAAGCGCAAAGCCTCCACTTGAAAACGCTTAGCCATTCGGCCAGACGCGAATCCCATATGGACCACATGGTCCCGACCTACCGTGCCACCTAATTCCCCAGAATCGAATAATTCGATCAAAGGAAGGTCACCACTTAAGGCCTTAATCTTTGCCCGCCCATCATCAGCGCCATCACTGGCGGCTAACACAACGGTGCATTTACCGTCTCTGAGCCAGCCCCGGGTCTTCTCAAACCCGAAAATCACACCGTTGGTTCTGCGCATCATCCCAATTAAGGAAAGGCAGCGCTGCGCCAACAGGGCTTCAATTCGATCCGCCAAACCTTCCATAGGTTTGACGTTTTGGCGAGCTGCGCGCGAAAATGCGTTCTTCGCACATGCGGTATTTACCACATCTCGCGCCGCAGACAACCACAAACCGCGTCCTGGCAGTTTTTCTCCCACATCCGGTACAACAATACCATCAGGAGAAACCACGCAACGGATCAGTTTTTCTTTAGGTAAAACCGATCCCGTTACGATACAGCGGCGTTCAGGGGTATCCCCCTTATTCGTCTTCATCTTCGAACCAATGTGCACGCGCCGCCATGATAATGTCATTAGCAGCCGTTTCACTGAGGTTCTTCTCGCCAACGTATTCACGCAGCTCGTCACCAGCCAAATCGGCCAGATCGTCAAGTGTCTTCACGTCGTTTTCACCAAGGGCAACAACCATGGCTGCATTTAGGCCTTCAACGTTAAACAACTCGTCACTGACGCCCAGCTCAACACGCTTAGCATCAAGAACTTTGTCTTGTTCTTCAAGATAGGCCAAGGCACGTGCACGTAGCTCTTCAGCCACATCCATATCGAACCCTTCGATCTCAGCCAATTCTGCACGCGGTACATAAGCTACTTCTTCAAGAGAAGAGAAGCCTTCTGTCACCAAGAGGTGCGCAATCACATCATCCACATCCAATGCTTCGATGAATTGAGCCGAACGGGCTTTAAATTCTTCTTGGCGACGCTCTGACTCATCAGCTTCTGTCAGGATATCAATGTCCCAAGTTGTCAGCTGTGACGCAAGGCGTACGTTTTGACCACGACGACCAATCGCTAGTGAAAGCTGATCATCTGGTACAACAACCTCAATACGGTTTGTTTCTTCATCCAAAACGACTTTGGCCACTTCTGCAGGCGCTAAGGCATTTACGATGAAGGTTGCCGGGTCCATGGACCACTGGATGATATCGATTTTCTCGCCTTGCAGCTCAGAAACAACGGCTTGAACGCGTGAGCCACGCATACCCACACATGCCCCAACCGGGTCAATGGAATGGTCCGTTGATTGAACAGCGATCTTGGCACGAGAACCAGCATCACGGGCAACAGATTTAATTTCGATAATACCGTCATAAATTTCCGGTACTTCCTGTGTAAAGAGCTTCGCCATAAATTGTGGGTGAGAGCGTGACAGGAAGATTTGCGGGCCACGGTTTTCACGACGTACATCAAAAATGTATGCGCGGATACGGTCGCCATTTTTCACATGTTCGCGTGGAATACATTCGTCACGGCGCAACAGGGCTTCTGTGCGGCCAAGGTCAACGATAACATTACCAAACTCAACGCGTTTAACCAGACCGTTAACAACTTCGCCGATACGGTCTTTATATTCGTCAAACTGGCGATCACGTTCTGCATCACGAACTTTTTGAACAATAACCTGTTTGGCTGTTTGTGCAGCAATGCGACCAAAATCAATTGGTGGCAGCGGATCGACAAGAAATTCACCGAGTTCAGCATCGGCTTTGCGCCCACGTGCCTGATCAACGGTCATTTGCATATGTTCGTCTTCGACCTCTTCCACGACTTCGATGTAGCGTGCCAGTTTAATCTCACCGGTTTTACGGTCGATATTGGCACGGATATCGTGTTCTTGACCATATTTGGAACGACCAGCCTTTTGAATGGCTTGTTCCATGGCTTCAAAAACCTGATCGCGTTCAATCCCTTTATCACGTGCAACAACATCTGCAACTTGTAGCAACTCAGGGCGAGGCATTCCGCTAGATTGTTCCATCTTTCCTTACAATCCTTGTTCTTTCGACGCTGCAGCAAGCAGGTCATCGGTGAGGACCAATTTGGCTTTTACAACATCTTCAAAAGGAAGATCTTGAGCCACACCGTCCACCAGAATTTGTACATTTCCATCCACAAGCCCCACAAGGCGGCCTGTGAAACGTTTGCGTCCATCGATCAAGTAAGACATTTCTACTTTGGCTTCGAAACCGGCAAAACGTTCAAAATCTTCTGCCCGCACAAGCGGACGATCTACACCTGGAGAACTCACTTCCAAAGAGTAGGGGTCTTCAATGGGATCATCCACATCCAAAAGAGGCGAAATGGCACGGCTGATTTTTGCACAATCATCGACATCCATTATTTTACGATCTAGGCGTTCCGCCATAATCTGCAAAGTCTGGTGACGATCCCCCTGCATTTGCAGACGTACAATAGCGTATCCCAGATCTGTCAGGGTTGGCGCAATGATTTCTTCAATGCGTTTAATCTCTGAAGACATATGGCTTTCCCTTTCCTAACTTTCGAATCCCTTGGACCCATTAACAAAAAAAGCGGGCCAGCGGCCCACTTCAATCAAATCCACATAAGTGGCTATGTATTGAGTTCGCCCTCTTTATACGCTGATTTATTCCAATTGCAAGAAAAAATAATCAGCCGCATTTTCTACAGAGACGACTAAAAAGTCCACTGGCGCAAGATACCGTTTTTCTCAAGCAAGCGATGAAACCGATCGGTATGTTTAATACCTGATAATATCTTTTCAAAATTCTCTACACTGATGGGACCATTTTTGCGCAAAACTGCCTTTAAGTGATAAATTTGTGCAAAGTTTTGCGACACTAGATAGGCGGCAATCTCGTTTGGATTGTCCTTAAAATAGCGCCTTAAAAACGCAAGAGTAATCACCCCTACATCTACTTTTCCCTGTTTTACCCAATCCATGATGATCCTGTGACGATTGGCTAAATCAATATCAAAGTTCGCCTTTAACCATGCTTCATCAGAATTATAGTCAGCAAACTTATAGTGATAGCCTTCATAAGCGCCAATATGCTTATCTTTGATCTGATCAAAATAGCTTTGGTCACGGTCTTTGGTGCGTTTGGTGATATAGACCTCACCGCCCTTCATCAAAAGACGTGAAAACATGACATGATCTGTCTTGTCCTGCCAATCCCACTGCGGCATCTCAAAAAGGATCATATCCTGCTTTGCCGACACTATATTTTCGTATCGTTGCTGTGGTTCAACAACGTGAAGAACAAAGTTATAGTCATTTTGATAATGATTAAGCAAAGACAAGACATCCGGTGTTAAACCGGTTTTCATATCTTCATTCAAATAAGGCGGAAAAGGATAGGCAAGAACGCGCACGCTCTGTGATCCAGCAAGCAAGCTTACCTGACTTAACAGTACAAAACATAAAAACAGCCATACGGCAAAGCTGTTAACGCGGCGCATTTTCAAGAGCTTTCGAAATTATTCTTTTTATGAGTTTACGCCCTTATCTTAACAGAAACTCAATATTATTTTCACAATTATTTGCGTTTAAATCTCAAATATACGCAGGCTTTTCCCTGACGAATGGCTTTTTGCTCATAACGGGTTGGTGGCCAGTCAGCCGGGCGTTCGCGCCAATCTTTTGGACCTTCGCAAATCCATTCAAAATCAGCATGGCGAGTCAAATGCTCCAACGTCCAATCAATATAAGGCATATGGTCACTGCCAACGCGAAACTCCCCACCACTTTTCAGCACGCGCGAGACCAGCTTGAGGTTTTCTTCCCCCACAAAACGGCGCTTGGCGTGACGGCGTTTGCGCCATGGGTCAGGAAACAATAAAAACAAGCGCTCCACACTGTCATCAGGCATCACATCCAGCATTGAGCGCGCATCATCCCCATAAATGCGAATGCGGTCTTGCAAATTACGATCATCCACATGCGTGAGTAAACTCCCCACACCATTAAGGAAGGGCTCGCAACCGATCAAACCGATATCCGGATTATTCTCAACCTGGGCTGCGGCATGCTCACCGCCCCCAAAACCGACTTCAAACCAGACCTGCTTAACAGGCACCTTAAACATCTTGGAAGGATCAAGATAGGAGCCGTCTTGTGAGGGTTCAATCTGCAGCTCTGGCAGTAAATTATCCACCAGCCTTTGCTGACGTGGCTTAAGCTTATAGCCTTGACGCCGCCCAAAGGTTCTTAGGCGCGTTGTATAAAGTTCCGGTTTTTCAGTCATCTTTTATGCCTTACAAAAGAAATGAGCCCCTGCTTGAAAACAGGGGCCCATCAATACCTGTGTTCAACAGGCATCTCAATCGTTTTATTGATTTAGAACTGGCGTTTCAGTTCATCAACAAGGTCTGTTTTCTCCCAAGAGAAGTGACCTTCTGCTGTTGGCGTGCGACCAAAGTGACCATAAGCAGATGTCTCTTTATAGATCGGACGGTTCAGTTGCAGATGTTCACGAATGCCACGTGGGGACAGGTCCATGATCTCAGCAGCAATTTGAGATATTTTTTCCTCATCAACTTTGTTTGTACCCGCTGTATCCACATAAACAGACAATGGCTTGGAAATACCAATGGCGTAAGAAAGCTGGATTGTACATTTATCAGACAGACCAGCCGCCACAATGTTTTTCGCAAGGTAGCGCGCAGCATAAGCGGCAGAACGGTCAACCTTTGTTGGATCTTTACCAGAAAAAGCACCACCACCGTGAGGGGCTGCCCCACCGTATGTATCCACGATGATTTTACGACCCGTCAGGCCCGCGTCCCCATCAGGACCGCCAATAACAAAACGCCCTGTTGGGTTTACATAGATGTTTTCATCAGATGGCAACCAGCCTTCTGGCAAAACTTCTTCAAAATACGGCAGAACAAGTTCACGCACATTATCCAAAGACAGGCTTTCGTCATGCTGTGTTGAAACAACCAGCGAGGTTGCACGAACAGGCTTGCCATTTTCATAAGCCAAAGTCACCTGTGATTTACTGTCAGGACCAAAGCCCTTAACTTTACCAGAGTGACGGTCTTCAGCCATGCGACGCAGGATTTGGTGCGAATACATGATCGGCGCAGGCATCAGCTCAGGTGTTTCGTTGGTTGCGTAACCAAACATGATACCTTGGTCGCCAGCGCCTTCTTCTGTATCGGTGCCGCTACCTTCATCTACGCCTTGCGCGATATCAGCAGACTGGGAGTGGATTTGTGAAGTGATTTCACAATCTTTCCAGTGAAAACCACGTTGCTCATAACCAATATCCTTAATGGCTTGGCGTGTGATTTCTTTGAATTTTTCATGGTTCATTTCATCTGGACCACGAACTTCACCAGCCAGAGCGACAAAGTTTGTTGTAACCATTGTTTCAACAGCAACGCGTGAAACCGGGTCCAGTTCAAGAAATGCATCGATGATAGAATCGGAAATACGGTCAGCAACCTTATCAGGGTGACCTTCAGAAACAGATTCAGATGTAAAAAGATATTTATCGAGAGCCATTTATAGCGCCTTTCGATCAAAGAGTTAAACCAATGGATCAAGGGCACTATATATTAAGCCCACTTAGCGACATTTTTTATCATGGGTGCGCAAGCGATCCAAATCCCCCCATGTTTTCTGCGGATATTGCGCAGAAAATCTAGGCTTCTTCTATCAGATAAAACCTATAGGTCAAGTTTTAAGTTACAAGAGACTTATGCAGATTTGATATCGCAAGCCAAAACTTTGGCCAGCTCAAATAAACGACGGCGCACTGTTGGGTTTGTCACTTTATAATAATTGCGCACCAGCTCTAATGTCTCACGGCGCGTCATGTCATCAACCTCAAACGCACTCACATTGGTGCTGAGTTCCTGACTTACCCCTTTGTATCGGTCTTCACTGATTTCCGCAGGCATATCCTCAAAGAAATAGGCAATCGACACATCTAAAACGCGACTTAGATCATAAAGACGACTCGCGCCAATGCGGTTAGCGCCACGCTCGTATTTTTGGATTTGTTGAAAGGTCAATCCAACCGTGTCACCAAGCTTGCCTTGGCTCATTCCCAACAGGGTTCTGCGCTGGCGCAAACGTGTGCCAACATAGATATCAATTGGGTTTGCTTCTCCCGGCTTCTTCTTTGGTAAGCCTTGAAGTTTTGCAACTTTATCCATTTTTCCGCTTTTCCTTTATGCGTCCCAGCTGAATTTCAGCTCGGCCCGAATCTGAAAAAGACTATAGCAAACTTCGCACCCTAAACACAACTACAGGACTGCTCAAAATGCAAAAAATAACTCGCAGTAGAACATTATCTTTTCCGATAAGTAATAAAGATCCATTGCGCAATCATCATGTAAACAAGAAGTAAACAGATATTTACAAGACCCTGCCAAGTGGCAGCCATTGGTGCTTTCACCAAAGGTTTAGGTAGCTCAACGTCAATGAAACCCTCATTCCCATAAGCTATTTGGTGGCGGATACGTCCAAACCCATCGGTTACAACTGTTATGCCAGTATTGGCACTGCGCACCAAGGGTAAGCCTTCTTCAACGCTTCGCATGCGTGCACTTATTAAGTGTTGATAGGGGCCCGGACTATTTCCATACCAACCGTCATTTGTGACATTGAGCAGCCATTGTGGGCGATTTTCTTCATCTTTAACCGCCCCTGGAAAGATAATTTCATAACAAATCAAAGGGCTAAAAGAAGGTAATCCACCGACCTTGATTGTTTGAGGTCCCGGCCCTGCTGAAAAGTCTACACCGCCTGCCGTTAACTTCTGAAGAGGTAAGATTTTTCGAAACGGGATATATTCCCCAAACGGTACAAGATGGGACTTGTCATAATTTGCAACCACCTGCCCGACTTCATTCACCACCATCAAGGAATTCCAAACCTGAAAAGGCGTCTCGCCCCTTTGTGTCATGCGTGGTGTACCTGTAATCACCGCCCCACCCGTTGGCGCAACCGAGCCCACAGCCCGCCTAACCCGCTCATCCCGATTAAGCGGGAAAGTTACCGCTGTTTCCGGCCAAATCACATGGGTGGGGCTGGCAGCCCCCTCTTTGCGCGCCGCACTTAAATCAAGAAGCTTTTGGAAGTTCTGAATTTTAAGATCTTTTTTCCATTTATCAGCTTGGGCAATATTGGGTTGAACAAGGCGCAGCAGCACCCCGTCATAGGTTTCAACCACTGCATCAGAAAGTCGAACATAACCAAGGGTAAACATTACAATCGGGATTAGCCCAACAAGGAAAGCCGCACCCATTTTCTTGCGTTTTTCCACATAGAAAAAGCCCACAGGCAACACAGCAGCCAAAACCGTAAACAGACTTAAACCATAAGCCCCCATATAAGCTGCAGGTTGAATCATCTCATCACTGAAAGCCCAAATCGTGCCCATCAGATTCCAAGGAAATCCGGTAAATATCCAACTGCGCACCCATTCCAGAACAGTCCATGCCAATGCAAAGAGGATAAGCCGTCCATAAACCTGAGACTGCGCCCTATGCTCACGCCATAAGATAACGCTGAGGACGCAAGTCAGCCCGATAAAGAGCCCCATGGCCGCAGCCAAAGCAGGTACTGCAATAGGTACAAGCCAGCCATGTTTATCAGCATGAACAAAAAATGCGTTGGTCAGCCAGTAAAGCCCGCCACCAAAAAAACCTGCCCCAAAAAGCCAGCCTGTAAAAAAGGCCTGTTTCTTGGTTTCTGTTTTATCCAGATATAAAAAGAGCCCCGACAGGCCGACAAAAGCTAAGGGCCAGATATGAAACGGGGGCAAAGCTGCCACCACACATAAGCCCAATAAAATAAGAAACAGCCTGCGTTTCCATTTGGCCTTATCCATCAACAGACTCTCTTTTGGCAAAATAATCTTCCGCAACGTCCAGCCCTTCAGGGGTGCCCACATGCAACCAGTCCCCGTCATGAACAATGGCTTTGACGCGACCTTGTGCAATGGCTTGCTCATATACTTCGCGCAAAGACCATTTCCCCATTTCACGTCCTTCAAACACACGGCGCGACAGTACTTGCGTGCCGCTAAAAACATAAGGGGCCGTATCTAATTCACCGCGAAAGGCGGGTATCCCATCTGAACTTAAGGTAAAATCCCCCTGCCCCTCATAACCCGTTGCCTTATGGCTGGGTAAAAGCAGCAGCAAGACATCAATCTCATCTTCCCGCGCCCATTTTGCCGCGAGTCGTTCCAAGGCTGGCGTCGGGCCGTTTAACAAAATGGCATCCCCATTCATCACAAAAAAAGCATCACCTTTTAATAGGGGCAAAGCCTTTTGCACCCCGCCACCTGTTTCTAAGGGCTCGTCTTCTTCTGAGAGAGAAATTGCAAGATCACTGCGCTCTTCAAAATGTTTGGCTATCTGGTCACCTAGATAGCTGATATTAAGCACCGCGTTTTGCACACCCGCTTCTAAAAAACGATCCAAGGCACGGTCCGCCATAGTGCGCCCGGCAACCTTTATCAACGGCTTTGGCGTATAAAGCGTTAAAGGGCGCATACGTGTACCCAGACCAGCGGCGAGCACCATACCGAAAGTTATTGCATCAGACATGGTGGTGTTCCTCTTTTTTCTTGAGCGATATGGGTATCGACCCACTCTTTCACGTCTTTTAAAATAGGATGTTCAAGGGAGCGTTCAAACAAACGCCAGACCCGTGGGATATGTTCCAGATAAATCGGCTTGCCATCGCGCATACACAACCGCGCAAAGATCCCGATCACCTTGGCATGGCGTTGCGCGCCCAAAATGGCAAACACCGCCTCAAACTCTTCGCGCTCCATCTCTTTAAAAGCGGCAAGATAGCGTTGTTTCATCTTTTCAATAAGTGCGGGCTCAATATCGCGCCGCGCATCTTCTAACAAACTCATTAAATCATAAAGGGCTGAACCCGCCACCGCGTCTTGAAAGTCCAGCAGCCCGCAAGTTTTCCAGCCTTCACGACCTTTCAGCACCAGCAGATTATCCACATGATAATCGCGCAAGACCAACACATTGGGCTGTTTTTGCACAAATTCAAAAGCAGGTTTCCATGCCGCCAGATATGAGGCGGTCATCCCTTCACTGACATAATCTTCATCAAAGGCCGCCTGCATCCACCATTGTGGCAACAACAAACATTCCCGATTAAGCAAGGCCACATCATAGGCAGGTAAATCGTCTGCCAGGCCAATTTTTTCTTGATGGAGTTCAATCAACACATCGGTTGCCAGTTGATAAAGCGCTTCTTCATCTGCGCCCTGTGCTAAAAGCTGCGTGTAGGTATCATCGCCGAGGTCTTCAATGAGCAAAAAACCGTTTTCCACATCCTGCGCATAAATTTCAGGCGCACTAAAGCCGTGGCCTGTAAGAAATTTGGCAATCTTGATAAAGGGGCGCACATCTTCTTGGGGGGGCGGTGCATCCATCAACACAACGCATTTTCCCCCACGGCTTAATCGATAATATTTACGAAAAGATGCATCTCCGGCCAAAAGCGGACAATCCACATCCCCCCAGCCGTTTTCTTTTAAAAACCCATCGCGCAACTCTATACGATCAACCAAGTGATAACTCCTTTATGCGGACATCCCAATTGCCTTGTGTACTCAGCTCAACATGGCGGCTCATCTCACCAGACTCGCCATGGCTGATTTTAATATTCAAACAATCCCAAGGCAGGTAATTGCCAATTTTGCCCGGCCATTCAATTAAAGACACCCCTTCACTAAAGGCCTCTTCAATACCAAGCTCTAAACAATCATCGGGCTGGTCTAGGCGATACATATCAAAATGATAAAGCTCGCCAAATTCAGCGTCATAAATTTGCACAAGGGTGAAGGTGGGGCTCGGCACTTCTTCATCAGGGGTGGTTAAAGCGCGCACAAAGGCACGGGCAAAAACCGATTTGCCCACACCTAAATTACCATGCAGGGCAATCACATCACCGGGCATAGCCTTGTATGCAAGCTTGCGCGCGAGCTCTTCAGTTTCTAATTGGGAGTGAATTTCTATAATCATGAAAACTTAATACTAGACTTCAAAGGCTTTTTCATCGCATTTTATGCACAATTGGTTTACCGAATACTTAAAGGTTTAAGAGAAATGAGCGAAATACAAAAAACCGACGTTGTCGTTATTGGTGCAGGTCCAACTGGCCTTTTTGCCGTTTTTGAATGCGGCATGTTGAAAATGCAATGCCATGTCATTGATGCACTGGATATGATCGGCGGTCAATGTACAGCGCTTTATCCTGAAAAACCAATCTATGATATTCCGGCCCACCCTTCCATCACCGGTGGTGAGCTGATTAATAAGCTGGAAGAACAGGCCGCCCCGTTTGATCCGGTCTATCATCTTTCCCAGCAAGTGACAAAACTTGAAAAACAAGACGATGGTTCTTTTGAACTTGAAACCAACAAAGGCACCAAGATCAACGCCAAGGCCGTAATTATTGCCGCTGGTGTGGGTGCATTTGGTCCAAACCGCCCACCGCTTGAAGGCTTGCTGCAATATGAAGGCACGTCTGTTTTCTATATGGTGCGCAAACGCGAAGATTTCCGCGACAAGCGTGTGGTCATTGCTGGTGGTGGTGACAGTGCGGTCGATTGGGCTCTCTCCCTTGCCGATGTGGCAAAATCCGTTCAGGTGGTTCACCGCCGTCCAAAATTCCGCGCTGCCCCTGAAAGCGTTTCTCAGATGAAACAGCTGGATGAAGACGGCAAGATCGAACTGGTGGTGCCTTATCAGCTTGAAGGACTTAAAGGCGAAGGCGATCAGATCAGCGCCGTTGTGGTCAAAGATTTTGATGGCAACACACGTGATCTGGAAGCCGATATTTTGCTGCCGTTTTACGGCCTGTCGCAAAACCTCGGCCCGATTGCCGATTGGGGCCTTGAGCTTGAGAAAAAACACCTCAATGTTGACCCGACAACCATGCAAACCTCTGAAGAAGGTGTCTTTGCTGTTGGCGATATCATCACCTATCAAAATAAGCTCAAGCTTATCCTATGTGGTTTTTCAGAAGCCGCAATGGCTGCACGCGCAGCCCATGCCTATGCCCATCCGGGTGAAGAACTCCACTTTGAATATTCCACCTCCATGGGTGTACCAAGCGAGTAAGACCTAAAAAACAAAAAAGCCCCGCACGTTTTAACGGCGGGGCTTTTTTGTGTTTGTTTTTTTATTAAGCAACCAGCGATTTTTCAATGGCAGCACGATCAAGGCCGTGTTTGCCAATGATCACCAATTGGCTGGAGCGCGCTTCATCTTGAGCCCAAGGGCGATCAAAATAACGTTGGAAACGCGGGCCGACGCCTTGCACCACATGGCGCATGGGTTTGCCGGGGATATCCAAGAAGCCTTTTACGCGCAAAATATCGTGGGTATCGACCACTTCTAAAAGCTTGCTTTCTAAAGCCACCGGATCGTTAATCGGACCAAGGGATAAAGAGAAACTTTCAAACTCGTCATGGCTATGATCATGCTCATGATGGTGGTCATGCTCATGGTCGTGATCATGCCCATGTTCATGATGAGAATCACGCCCTGCCAAATCATCTTCAGCTGCGGCATCAAGGCCGAGCAAAATCGCCGGGTCCACTTGACCATGGTCTGTTTTGATAAATTTCACATGGTCGCGCACACGCGATTTTAGATCAGACTGAATGGTGGCAAAACGCGCTTCTTCTACCAGATCGGACTTATTCATCAAAACCATGTCTGCACATTGCAGTTGGTCTTCAAATAATTCTTCAAGCGGGTTGTCGTGATCAAGGTTTTCATCGCTTTCGCGCACTTTTTGAATGGTCGCTTCATCATCGGCAAAACGCCCCATTTCAACGGCGTGGGTATCAATCACGGTGACTACACCATCAACGGTGACGCGGGTTTTAATCTCAGGCCAGTTAAAGGCTTTTACCAAGGGTTTGGGCAGGGCCAGACCGGAAGTTTCAATCACAATATGATCAGGTGGGGTTTCGCGTTCCAGCAAGGCTTCCATGGTGGGCAGGAATTCATCTGCGACCGTGCAACAGATACAGCCGTTTGCCAGCTCAATCACATTGTCATCACCATTTTCATCTTCGCAGCCTTCAATGCCGCAGCCTTTGACCATTTCACGGTCCACGCCAAGATCGCCAAATTCATTAATCACCAAGGCGATACGTTTACCACCGGCATTTTCAAGCATATGGCGGATCAAGGTTGTTTTGCCGGCACCTAAAAAGCCGGTAATGACAGTTGCTGGAATTTTCATCGCTTGTTCTATTCTTTCAAGGTTAGGGGGAGACCTGCGGCGATAAATAGCACACGATCAGCTGTTTGCGCTACTGCTTGATTAAGCCGTCCAGCATGATCGCGAAATTTTCGCGCCAAGGCATTATCAGGCACAATGCCCAGACCCACTTCATTTGAAACCAGCACCACATCATGCTCAGCGCCCCTCAAAGAGGTGCATAATTTTTGCGTTTCCTGATCAATATCAGCCTCTTCATCCATCAGGTTTGACAGCCATAATGTCAAGCAATCCACCAACATGGGCTTATCGGTCTTGGCAATATGATCATGGATATGGACAGGCTCTTCAATGGTGGTCCAAAGCTCGTTTCGGCGATCTTGATGGGTTTGCACCCTCTCTGCCATTTCTGCATCCCACACACGCGAGGTTGCCAGATACATGCCCCCGCCAGCCTCTTCAATAATCTTTTCCGCATAGGCTGATTTACCAGAGCGCGCCCCGCCCAGAACCAACGTAATTTTTGCCATTTTTTATTCTCCTCACAAGAGAAACATTATCCCACACGTACCGCATCAAAATAAAAGCTGGGGTGAAGATATTCAGCCTGTGCATCAATAAGGCGAAGTTCATCACTATCATGACGCACCGTATCATCAATGATACCGAAAATGGTTGAGGTTGCCAGCTCCAATGCCGATCGGGTTCGCTCCCCACGCAACAGATGGGCAAGAAACAGGGCGGCAAACACATCACCCGTTCCTTTGGCGCGAAGCGGGCATTGCGGCACAGTCACGCGCCACGCCCCCTTATCACTGACCACCACATTGGAAACCGTTGGGGTACTGCCTTTGCGCCCTTTAACAGAGGTAACCAAAACCGTTTTGGGACCACGGCTGCGCAACATATCTGCTGCAAATAAGGTATCATCCAAAGTTTCTTGTTTGCGCCCAGTCAGATATTCCAGCTCAAAAATATTAGGTGCAATAATATCAGCCAGGGGCAACAGCTCATCGCGCACATATTCAGCCGCGGCATTTTCCACATAAAGCTGGCGGGTCATATCACCCACCACCGGATCACAAAAATAAACTGTCTCTTTATTGCTGTTTTTCACCCGCTTGACGGTTTCCACCACAAATTGTCCGGCCTCTACAGTGCCAAGGTAGCCAGAAAGAACCGCATTACAATGATCAAAATGATCGAGCTTATCAATGCCATCGACCATGGCGCGCATGGTCTCAATCGGGACAGGGGCCCCGCCATGAGAATCGTAGCCCGGATGGTTTGAAAATAGCATGCTCGGCACGGCCCAAACCTCAAAACCAAGGCGCTGCATGGGAAACATGGCCGCAGAATTACCCACATGCCCAACAGCTACAGATGATTGAATCGACAGAATACTCATGGTTTTACACTCTTCATGGCGTCTCAAACCACTTATAAACCATCATGCAGGCTTGCCAATGAGAAACTTTTGTTTATATTTTGCCGCAAATGCGAAACAAATTAATTCTGACTTAAACATAAGGAAATTGTCCAATGGCTGCCACAGCACGTCCTCGCCGTAGTGTACTTTATATGCCGGGTTCTAATGCGCGCGCTCTTGAAAAGGGCCGCAACCTCCCTGCTGACGGTTTGATCCTTGATTTGGAAGACGCCGTAGCCCCAGACGCCAAAGAACTGGCGCGCCAACAAATTGTCGATGCCGTGAAAGAAGGCGGTTACGGCATGCGTGAAATCCTCATCCGCACCAATGGTCTGAACACCCCATGGGGCTATGACGATATTGTTGCAGCTTCCACATCCGGTGCAGATGCGATCCTTTTACCAAAAGTGGAAAGCGCAGATACGGTTCGCCAAGTCGAAGCGATCATGGATGCCTCTGGTGCGCCTGCTGAGATGAAAATCTGGTGCATGATGGAAACACCACGCGGCATGTTGCGCGCAGAAGAAATCGCCGATTCTACCGATCGTATGGGCGGTTTTGTTATGGGCACGTCTGATCTGGCAAAAGAGCTGCGTTGTTCACACACCATGATGCGCCTGCCGTTTATGATGTCTTTAAACATCTGTGTCTTGGCCGCGCGCGCTGCCAACATCGCCATTTTGGACGGTGTTTATCTTGACCTGTCTGATGACGAAGGTTTTGTTGAACATTGCCAACAAGGCTTTGAGCTTGGCTTTGATGGTAAAACACTGATCCACCCAAAAACTGTGGGTAAAGCCAACGAGATTTTCGGCCCATCTGAAAAAGAAGTCGATTGGTCTAAAAAAATCATCGCCGCCCACGCTGAAGCCGAAGCCGAAGGTAAAGGCGTTGTGGTTGTGGATGGCAAGCTGATTGAAAACCTGCATGTGGTTACAGCCAAACAAGTTGTTGCCCAAGCTGAAGCCATTACAAAAATGGAAGCTGAAGCCTAAGTCCGGCTTTTTAAATTCCATCTATGTGACTATCTTAAAAGAGTCCCTGTTTATGCAGGGGCTCTTTTTGTTATGATAAACATACAAATATTTTAGTTAGGGCAAATGATGCAAAAGACATTCACGCAAGATCAGGCTGTTGATTTTGCATTAAGCCGTTTGCGCCATCAAAAAATTGGGGAAGCACAAAAAATCCTTGAAAGCCTTGAAGCCAGCTCAAGCAAAGTGATCTTGGCACAAGCGCGTCTTGACTATGCTTTAAAGAATAACCAACAGGCCTTTGAAAAAGCCTCCGGCCTGCTCAAAAGCAATCCGGGTAATGATGAAGCCATTGCCTTTTTATGTATGATCTGGGCGCGCAGTGGCGAGATTGAAAAAACCAAGCCCCATCTCTTTCGCCTTGAAGGTGTTGAAATTGCCTCGCCACATTTCTGGCATGATCTGGCCCATGTGTTTTATGCCGGCAAAAACCAGATCGCTGCGCAAAGCTGTAGCGACAAGGCCCTACAATATGATGCTGAATGGGTGGCGAGCTGGATGTTAAAGGGCCGTATTGAACATGACCAAGGCACACCTGATAAGGCCATTCATTCGTTTTTGCGCGCCCTTTCCATCACGCCCAATGACGGGCAGATTTATCTCCACCTCCATGTGTGTTTTTATCAAATCGCCCAATATGAAAAAGCCCTGCATTTTTTAAAACTGGCAAAATCCTGTGGGCTGGATAGTCCCTCACTTCAACTGGGGGAGGCTCATTGCTTACTAAAGCAAGGATTCTTGCAAAAAGGTTTTCGAAAATATAAAGCCCGCTATGCTGAAAATAATGTCTCTCTCACCAAACCCGACAGCACCTTGCCTTTTTGGAAAGGCCAGCCCGTAAAGGGCCGCAAAATTCTGGTTTATTGTGAGCAGGGCTATGGCGATGTCATCCAGTTCTCGCGCTTTCTGCTTGAGCTCGCTGACAAAGGCGCAGAAGTGACATTTGTCTGTCGCAAGGCCCTGATTGACCTGCTCGCCCATAGCCTGCCGCAAATCAATGTGTGTGATAAAGTTAGCGATAGCTCAGCCTTTGATTTTCAATCCTACCTGATCGATCTTGCCGCTTATCTGGAGGTGAGCATTGACAATATGCCCCATCGCGAGGCCTACCTCACACCACCAGCGCCCTTTGCCCACAGCTTTCCAGAAGATGGCAAACCCAAGATCGGGCTGGTTTGGGAAGGCTCAAACCTTCACATGCGCAATCACTTGCGCTCTTTACAGCTTGATCAACTAAAGCCCTTATTAGAACAGGAAAAATTTGATTGGGTATCTTTACAGCTTTCACCCAGCCAAGAACTCCCAAACGCAAACCATATCTTTATCTACACCAACGAGATTGTCAGTTTTGCCGATACAGCTGCCCTTATTGACCAGCTTGATCTCATCATCACCATTGATACCAGCGTAGCCCATTTGGCAGCAGCCATGGGCAAGCCTGTATGGATTATGGTGGATAAAAGTGCCGATTGGCGATGGATGGATGAGCGCACAGATTCTTATTGGTATCAGTCCGTGCGCCTGTTTCGGCAAAAAACATTTGGCGATTGGGACGGGGTGATTACGGATATCACCCAGACTTTGCGTCACTATTTCCCAACGTGAAAAAGCTCTTTAAGCTTTCACTGTCACTTTCTTTTTCTTCTCATGCCCACTGAGTTTGCGAAATTCAAGTTCAACTTCAGGAGAGGCAAAAGCGCCAAAGCGTTCATAGAACTCTTCACGCACCTCAACCTTTCGCCGCATAAAGCCTTCCACCAACACCCCCATGGACATAAAGACCTGCGGGCGGTTCTCACCAGCACTCATCATCTGAGTTGAGTAATCATTTAAGGCCTCTGCCTGCACATCCAAATCTTGAAAATCACCTAGGTTCTGCTGAAGCCCTTTTAAGGATTTCACCAAAGCTGTGACTTGTTCGCTTGGATAAAGCGAGACAAAAAACTCTAATAAATAACGCAGTTTTTTGCAGGTCTTGCGCATATCATGTAAGGCCTCAGCAGGTGTTTGAGGGCCAATGGCTTTGCCTTCCGTCATGACACGGCGATAGGTCTTCCATATCCGTTTATCCGCCACACCTCCCACAGGAAGGATTGCCGCAAGGGCCGTTGGGCGTTGAGGAACTGGTTTTTCAAGGTAAGTGCGCCATTTGACTAAAAAGTCTTTAAACCGACGGCTCTCAATCTCTTTAATCAATTGCGTGCGCGCCATTTTATGTTGGCTACAAAGAAACTCATAAAGCGGCTGGAGGTTTTCTTGTTGTTCAACCGATAACTGCGCGCGGTATTTTGGAAAATCCAGCATATAAACATCAAGGTCGCGCACCGGGGTGGTAATGGAGCCAATCCATTGTAGCTCTTGTGAAAAACGATCCTGCATTGTTTGGGGCAAGACCCCTTTCATGCGGCTTAGCGCACTGCGTGAGCGACGCACTGCCACGCGCAAATCATGCAAAAATTCCGTATCAATATTCTTCATTGTGCCCTCAAGCGTGCACTCAATCTTGATTAATTGATCTAACAAGATGGTTTTCAGCGCCTCATCACTGCGCATATCGCGCTCAAGCTTGATATTAAGCTTGCTGGTATAATCTTTGGGCGTTTTGCCCGCATTGCTCATAATCAGGTTAAAATGCTCTTGCTGACTAGAAGCCGTTAAGCCTTCAAAGATGGGCCATGTCTTGGCAAAATCTTTCTCGTACCCTGCCAGACATTCAATGCGCAAACGACAGCCCAATTCAATCATCTTGCGCCGTGGGGCGGGGCGTTGAAAATTACATTCCACAATCAGGCGCACACGCACGCGGCCCTTTTTATCTTCCACCGCTAAGATAATCTGTTCAGACTTTACCTGTGCCAAGGCCATAAAACTGCGTAAACCTGCAAGCTTTGCCAACTTATTTTGCATTTTTCCAGCAGGGATGTCACTGGGCCAAACAGGGGTTTTCTCAACAGGCAAGCAATTGGGGTATTTCCCGCGCTTGCCATCTTCCATAAGATGCAGGCTTAACGCCCCATCATTTTCAGTAATGATAGTGATGCCCGCGCGACATGCCGCCCAGTCAAAGGTATCAAGATAGGTCTGTTCAACAACGCGTTCACCCATTTTGCGCCCATGGGCCAAGGTCGCAACAATGCTGCCCCATTCCTGTGCACTATGTTCATCCCCGAGTTTATAAAACTTGGTTTGAGCAACCATTGTTTCTTTACCTATCTTTTAGCGACGCCTCAAAACTATCCTATTCTAGGGTTAATCAGCAAAAAGTCATGTTACAAAATTAGGCAGATAAACCTATTGGGCGCGTTTCTCGCGCAACTGCTGCTCTTTTTGCTCATCTAACCACCAAAAATCCCATGCGCTATAGCCCGGGCTGTATTTCGGATAGGTCGCAGGCCTGCCGAATCGATCCCACGCCACAATGCGGGCTACTTTAAGATGCCAGTTTGGAATGACATAATGGCCCCATAACAAAACACGATCCAGCGCGCGGGTTCTCATCACCAGTTCTTCACGGCTTGGTGCATTGACTACCATTTGAGTAAGTTCGTCAATTATATCATTACTGATACCGATGTAATTGCGGCTTCCTTGGCGTTTTGCGGCATCACTGCTCCAATAATTCAGCTGTTCATTACCCGGTGACTGGCTTTGCCCAAAGACACTGACAATCATGTCATAATCAAACGTGTCCACACGTTGTTTATATTGTGCGCTATCAATGATGCGCACTGAAACCTCAATACCAAGGCGAGATAGGTTTTTCTTAAAGGGCAGCACAATGCGCTCCCATGCAGGTGAGGTATTGATGATGATTTCAAAATCAAGATTGGCCCCTGTTTTTGCATGGACCAGCTTTTTGTTTTTAATGACGTAGCCCGCTTTTTTTAACAACATAACGGCCTGTTTCAGGTTCTGCCTGATCTTGCCGCTGCCATCGGTTTTTGGCGCCATATAGCTTTTGCTAAAGACTTCTTCGGGGATTTGCCCGCGGTATTTTTCCAAAATCTCCAGCTCGCGCCCAACAGGCAACCCGCTTGAAGCCAGTTCTGAATTTGAGAAATAACTATTGGTGCGGCTATATTCATTATGAAACAGGTTTTTATTGGCCCAATCAAAATCAAAACCATAGGCCAAGGCTTGGCGTACCAACGGGTCTTTGAACTTGTCTTTGCGCAGGTTAAAGACAAAGCCCTGCATGCCTGTACCAACCTCATGTTTAATGCGCAGTTTATTGATCAAGCCGTTTTTAACTTCTGGGATTTCATAAGCTGTCGCCCAGTTTTTTGCGACATTTTCATAGCGATAATCAAACGCCCAGCCTTTAAAGGCCTCCACCGCCACGGTCGCATCGCGATAATAATCAAAGCGGATTTCATCAAAGTTATTCTGGCCTTTATTAACCGCTAAATCCTTCCCCCAATAGTCTTTCACCCGCTCATAAACCACATTGCGCCCAGACTCATACGACTTCACCCGATAGGGCCCACTGCCAAGCGGCGCTTCAAGTGTGGTTTTGGAAAAGTCTTTTCCCTGCCAATAATGTTTTGGCAAGATCGGGATTTGCCCCATGATCAAGGCGAGCTCCCTGTTTTCACCATTCTTAAACGTGAATTTGACAGAACGCTTATCTAACACCTCAGCCTTAACCACATCAGCGTAATAAAAACGATAACGCGGATGACCTTTTTCCATCAAAGTATTAAAGCTAAAAACCACATCCTCAGCCGTAACCGGCTTGCCATCATGCCATTTAGCTTCGCTACGGAGATGAAACGCGACCCAAGAGCGATCCTCTGGCATTTCAATGGTTTCTGCCAACAAACCATAGGCCGTGAACGGCTCGTCAAGAGATTGAGTGGTGAGGCTTTCAAAAGCCCGTCCTGCCCCCTCAGCCGTAATGCCTTTTAAGGTAAAGGGGTTAAAGGTATCAAAGGTGGAACCCAAAGCAGAAAGGCGGATTTTGCCGCCTTTGGGCGCGCTTGGGTTGGCGTAGTCAAAATGGTTAAAACCAGCGCTATATTTAATATCCTCATGCATGGAAACCGCATGTTTTTTCTCTGCGGCAAAAGCTGCAAAAGACACACTTACGGTGAGTAATCCACCAAGAAGTAGCTGTTTAAAACCCATTTTTATGATCCTGTTCTTAATAAATGATCCTTGTATCGCCAAGGATGACGTTTACTTGATATTGGCGGGGATGTATGGTTTGCGCAAGAGGTTCAGGTCCATGCATTTCGTTTTTTTCATTTTTACCCTTCTTTTCATCCCGTCTGCCCATGCCGCCATGGAAGATGCCATTCGCGCCGTGCAAGAAGGGCGCAATGAAGATGCTTTGCGCGAATTTCACCAATATGCACGCCATGGCAACCCGCTGGCTGATTATTGGATTGCCACCATGTATATGCAGGGCCGAGGCGTTGAAAAAAGCATGGAAAAAGCCATGGTCTTTCTCCATAAATCCGCCAAACAAGAACATGCCCCCGCCATGGTGGTTTTGGGCAACATCCATCTTGAGGGACGAAACGGCAAAGTAAATGTGAATTTGGCGCGCGGCTGGTTTAACAAAGCAGCCAAATTGGGCGATCATTACGCCATGATGCGCATGGGGGAGATGTATATTTCCGGCATTGGCATAAAGGCCAACCCCGTTATTGGCATTCGCTATATCCGCCAAGCAGCAAAAACAGGCTCACTCAAAGCCAAACATATCTTGGGGCTGACCTATCTTCAGGGCATTGGTGTGAAAGTGGATGAACAAAAAGGCCTATTCTGGCTTAAAAGCGCCGCCCAAGCAGGTTTTGGCCCAGCCCTGGAAACCTTACAGAATATAAAATAAGCCTCGAGGCTTTAAGCATGGCCTGCTTCATCAAGAAGCAATCTTGGATCAATACCAAGCTGACCAAGCGCGCGTTCCCACTTGGTATCAAGCACATCATCATAAACAATGGCATCATTGGCAGGCACATTAAGCCAGCCATTTTCCAATATTTCCTGATCAAGCTGCCCCGGCCCCCATCCGGCATAGCCAAGGGCGAGCATGGTTCTATTAGGGCCAATCCCGCTTGCCATATCGCGCAAAATATCCACCGTGGCGGTTAAGGCATAGTTAGAACCAACAATGACGGTGGAATCTTTCATATAATCGGGACTATGCAGCACAAAACCACGTTCTTCATCAACAGGCCCACCCACATGCACGCGGATTTGGTCTTCCATGCCATAGCTTTCAATATCAAGCTGATTAAGCAAATCGGGAAAGCTTAACGATTGCACAAGGCGGTTCACCACCAGCCCCATGGCGCCTTCTTCAGAATGTGAGCACACATAAATCACCGCTTTTGAAAAGCGCGGATCAGGCATATTGGGCATGGCCACCAGCAGCTGGCCTGTCAGGTCATTGGATATGGTATTGTTATCATTCATCTCTATCACATATGGCCCAATTCACGTTTGTGCAAGTCTTGTCCCTAATTCTGACATATTTTTCACCGATACCAAAGGTCGAAAGGTCACAATATGTATCAACTCGCTAAATATATCACATTCGTGTTTCTCTTTACCGTCTTCACATGGGGGCAGGCCGCCTTTGCCCAATCCAGTGAATGGAAAGGTATTGATAAAACCCAAGTGCGCCTGATCTCCGCCATGAGTGCTGTGGGCGAAAGCGATCAGATTATTCTTGGCCTTCACTTTAAAATGCAAAAGGGCTGGAAAGTTTATTGGCGCAGCCCCGGTGATGCGGGCTATCCCCCTGAAGTGGATTGGAAAGACACCCCTGCCATTACCAATGCTGAAATGCGTTGGCCTTTGCCGGAGCGTTTCGTCGTTCTTGGTCTTGAAACTGTGGGCTATAAAAAGGAAGTGGTTTACCCCCTTCACCTTAAAATCAACCCGACAGACCAGCCCCTTGATATCAACGCCAAGGTGCGTTTTCTCACCTGTGCTGAGGTCTGCATTCCCGTTGAAACCGATCTTTCACTTACCCTGCCAACAGGTCCGGCCCAAGCCAGCGAACATGCCCAGCTGATTAATAAGTTTGAAAGTCTGGTCCCAACGAAAACCACCACATACGGTGTTGAACTCCATTCTGCAGTTCTTTATAGCGATGCGGACCAAAAAAATGGCACCCTGCGCGTTAAGCTGACGTCGCCCACACCGTTAAGCGCGCCTGATGCCTTAATTGAAGGCCCCATTGAGCTTGCCTTTTTCAAACCAGAGCTCAAACTTTCCAAAGATCAAAAAACCGCCCTGATTGATACGCCTCTTGATGGCTTGCAGTTTTTAGAAAATGGGTTTGAGACAGCGGATTTCACCCTAACCTTTAATGACGGGCAAAAAGCTTTTGAAACAACCACTAAGGTAAGCGCAGGTGCAGGCCTTCTTCCGACCACAAAAGGCTTTGCTCCTTTAGGTGAAACGGCCTTAAACAACTTACCGCTTATCACGGTCTTGTTGCTTGCTGTGCTGGGCGGCTTGATCCTCAATCTCATGCCCTGTGTCTTGCCTGTTCTTTCCCTTAAGGTCCTTGGCCTTGTCAGCCATGGTGGGGGCAACCCAACGACTGTGCGCCTAAGCTTTCTTGCATCCACTGGCGGCATCCTCTTTTCTTTTTGGGTCTTAGCAGGCGTGTTGATCGCCATGAAAGCGGGCGGGGCCTCAATTGGTTGGGGGATACAGTTTCAACAACCACTTTTCCTCATCGCGCTTAGCCTGATTGTTATTCTCTTTGCCTGCAACATGTGGGGACTGTTTGAAATCAACCTGCCAAGCTGGCTGTCAAACGTAGGTGAACGCTCCTCCCACGTCCATGGTTTGGGTGGACATTTCATGACAGGTGCCTTTGCCACCTTGCTCGCAACCCCGTGCTCAGCCCCTTTTTTAGGCACCGCTGTGGGCTTTGCTCTGTCCCAAGGCACCGTGGAAATCCTGCTGGTTTTTAGCGCCTTAGGTTTGGGCCTTGCGCTACCTTATATCCTCATTGCCCTGTTCCCCGCCCTTGCCACGCGCTTGCCCAAACCCGGTCAATGGATGGTAATTTTGCGCAAAATTCTTGGTCTTGCCTTACTCGCCACGGCCCTTTGGCTGCTCACTGTGTTATGGGCGCAAGTGGGGCTAAATGCTGCATTGGTGCTCTTGGCGCTTATGGGTAGCGTGATCTTTGTGCTACTCTTTAAAGCCCAGCTTAAAACCCTCACCACCCCGATTGTCTTAACCCTCTTTATCGCGGCATTTGCCGTGCCAAGCTTTGCGCAAAAAGAAGCGATTGATCAAGAGGTCGCCGAAAAACTCTGGACAAAGTTTGATCTTGCCAAAATTGATGAGCTTGTGGCCCAAGGCCATGTGGTGTTTGTAGATGTAACCGCTGAATGGTGCATCACCTGTCAGGTCAATAAGAACCTTGTGCTTTATCAAGGTGAGGCTTTTGAAACATTATCAACAGAAAACGTCATTGCCATGAAAGCCGATTGGACCAATCCAGACCAAGTGATTGCGGATTACCTGGCAAGTTTTAAACGCTACGCCATTCCTTTTAACGCGGTTTACGGGCCAGCTGCACCAAATGGCATTGTTTTGCCAGAATTGCTTAGTGAAGATGATGTTTTAGGGGCAATTAACAAGGCAAAGGGTTGAAACCCGTCTAAACCATCCCCATCTCTATTCTTACAAACCCCACTGAGGACAAAAATGTCTTTAGTGAGAAAATAAAAAAGCCCTCAAAAGGGGGCTTTTTTCTTGGGATACATGTCATATTGGACCTGAACCAATATCCATAGATACAAGCCTTACATGATCAGGCTATTCTTGATCTTTTCCACACCTTCGCGCGCTAAATCATCTGCGCGTTCA
The DNA here is from genome assembly GCF_900093605.1 of Candidatus Terasakiella magnetica. Lineage (NCBI taxonomy): Bacteria > Pseudomonadati > Pseudomonadota > Alphaproteobacteria > Rhodospirillales > Terasakiellaceae > Terasakiella > Terasakiella magnetica. Next base: position 27,399 of record NZ_FLYE01000003.1, on the reverse strand, counting down.
TTACCTTCATGACCATCATGGCCTTTGACCCAATGCCATTCCACCTCGTGGGGCTTAAGGGCGGCTTCGAGTTCCTGCCAAAGATCAGCATTTTTCACAGGCTTTTTCGCCGCTGTTTTCCAACCGTTTTTCTTCCAATTAAAAATCCACTTGGTGATGCCGTCTTTCACATAGGTGCTGTCGGTATAAAGCGCGACTTTTACCGGACGTTTTAAATTGCGCAACCCACTAATCGCTGCCATCAATTCCATGCGGTTATTGGTGGTCTCTTCTTCCCCGCCGCAAAATTCTTTTTCCACACCCTTAAAGCGCATCAACACCCCCCAGCCTCCAGGGCCGGGATTACCACTACAGGCACCATCGGTGTACATTTCAACAACGTCATTGCTCATTTATTGTAATCCATATTCAGCAGCGGAACGAACCGACTGGTGGAATTTGAGAATTTTAAAATATTCCATAGGGTCTTTAGGTTTTACCAACGCATCCTTGGGCGTATTGACCCAATCATAAAGACGTGTGAGCAAAAACCGCGTAGCCGCCCCACGTGCAACCATGGGCAAAGCATCCACTTCTTCAGTGCTAAAATCACGCACCTTGCGATAGTTTGATAATAACAAACGTGCCTTGGTGACATTAAAATCACCATCTTTTTCAAAACACCATGCATTCATACAAATCGCCAAGTCATAGGCAAAAATATCATGACAGGCGAAATAAAAATCAATCAGCCCGCTGCATTTCTCGCCGCGAAAAAACACATTATCGGGAAATGCATCGGCGTGGATAATGCCTTTGGGCAAACCAATGGGCCAGCGCGGCTCCAGATAATCCAGCTCGGCACTTAACTTTTCACCAAGGCCGACTTGCACATCATCTGCATGTTCCAAACATTGGTTTAAAAGTCCGCGCCAATCCATCACGCCCAAATCATTGGCCCGCTTCATGGGGAAATCACGCCCTGCCACATGGAGTTCTGCCAAAGCGCGGCCCAGCTCCCCACAATGAACTGGCTTAATCTTGCGCGGCCACATGCCTGAAAGGAAGGTGAAAATTGCAGCCGGGCGACCTGCCAAAGTGCCCAAAGCTTGTCCCTTATCATCTTTAAGCGGGACCGGACAGGTAATCTCGCGCTCACTAAGATGTTCCAGCAAATTTAAGAAGAAGGGTAAATCCGCTTCATTCACGCGCTTTTCATAAAGGGTGAGGATAAAGGGGCCTTGTTCGGTCTGGATAATATAGTTGGAATTTTCCACCCCTTCAGCAATGCCTTTATATGACAGCAAAGCCCCAATGGAAAACCGCTCCACAAAGGTTGAAAGTTCGTCATCACTGACTTCTGTATAAACAGCCATTTCTTTTATGTACTCAAACTGGCGGGAAGTTTGAAAATCACGTCTTCTTTCGTGAAGGTTTCAAACTTGACGCTTACATCAAACTTTTCTTTACAGGCAGTGACCACTTCTTCAACCAACACTTCGGGTGCAGAAGCCCCGGCGGTGATGCCAAGGGTTGTTACCCCGTCAAACTGGTCAAAATCAATCTCGCTTGCGCGTTGGACCAACATGGATTTGGGACAACCATTTAATTTTGCCACTTCTACAAGGCGCTTTGAATTAGATGAATTTGGCGCACCAATTACCATGACCATATCGGCTTTATCCGCGATCAGTTTTACCGCTGTCTGGCGGTTTGTCGTGGCATAACAGATATCTTCTTTTTTAGGCATTTCCAAATTGGGATAACGCTCTTTTAAAATAGCCAGAATGTCTTTGGTATCATCAACAGACAAGGTGGTTTGCGTCACCAAGCCTAAGGGCACATCGCTTGGCAGTTCAACCGTTTTTGCCTGATCAACACTTTCCACCAGCTTAACTGCGCCGTCCGGTAATTGCCCCATGGTACCAATTACTTCAGGGTGGCCTTCATGACCGATTAAAACCACCGGATGGTCTTTATCATAATAGCGCTCAGCTGCACGGTGGACTTTGCTCACCAACGGGCAGGTGGCATCCACATAGGTCATTTCACGGCGTTCGGCCTCTTTTGGTACCGTCTTTGCCACCCCATGGGCGGAAAAGATCACAGGCTTATCATCAGGCACTTCATCAAGTTCATCCACAAAGATTGCGCCCTGATCGCGCAAATTATCCACGACAAATTTGTTATGCACAATTTCATGGCGCACATAGACGGGCTTGCCAAATTTTTCAAGCGCACGTTCTACAATATGAATAGCGCGGTCCACACCAGCACAAAAACCGCGCGGCCCCGCAAGTAATATGGTCAAAGAAGGTTTCATGCCCTCAATATAGAAAGCCTCAACAAAGAGTAAAGCCAATCCTGAATAATCATGCTAGAATTTTTTCATGATGCACGTTTTGACCATATTTATCTGTATGTTGCTCAGCTTTACAGCTTTTGCAGCCAAGCCCAGTGGCCTGTCTAAACCGGGGGCCACACCTGAAGTCTATCGCCTGAAAAACCCGATTCAGCAAGTCCAAGAACTTTTAAAAGCCCAAGGGCTCTATATCGGTACCATTGATGGGCTGATGGGGGCAGACCTTGAAAATGCCATTAAACAGTATCAAAAAAACCATGGGGTCAAACAAACAGGGAAGGTCAATTCAGACCTGATTAAACATATTGAAAATATCGGGCGTGTGCGCGCATTGATCAATCGTCTTGATCAAGTCCGACAGGCCCGGCGCGAAGAAGCCCGCCAAGCTTTGCTGGCAGACCCACGCACACGCAAATTGCTGGAAGATAAAGAGACAAAAACCGCTGATCCAACCCGCGATGTTAGCGCATGTTTTAAAAGCCCCACGTCAAACTGCCTGTTGCAAGAAGCCGTTGAAAGTTCGCGCGCCGTTTTTGAAGATGATATGCGCGATTGGGCCTTGGGTGAGATACTGGCAGCCCAAGTGCGCGTCGGGCTTGAAGGTGACGCGATGAAGACAGCTGCACGCATTAAAGACAGCCGTTTGGTCATTGCGGCCCTGACCAATATTGCCAAGGCCCATGTGCGTGAAGGCAAGGTCAGAGAAGCCATTACCAGCCTATCTCTCATTCCTGTGGCAGAACGTCGCTTGGCTGTTTTGCTTAAAATCGCTGAATTTTATCTTCATGACAAACAGAACGACCGATTGGTCAATACGGTTAATAAAATCCTTGCTGGCGCCCAAGCTATTGAAGCTATTGAAGACAGCCTGCCCATTCAGGTAAAGGCAGTTGAGCTCCTTTCCCATGTGGATAAAAAACGCGCGCTTGGGCTCTTAGATGAGCTTGCTGAGCAAGTACGTAACTCTGCACGCAATGGCTCTGCCATCACCTTGCTGCGCCAAAGTGCCAGTGCCATGGCAAAAATCGGATATCCGGAATGGGCTTTAAAAGCGGTTGAAGACCTCCCCGATGATGAAACCCGCATTCCCATTTTAATGGAGGCCAGCCGTGCCTTTTTAAAGATGAAACGTTTTGAAGCGGCCCGCACGACCATTGAGCGAATTTCAGCCAAACGCTATCGCAGTGTCATCCTTTCTGATATGGCGCGCGCCTTGTGGCTTGCGGGCCAATCAGCCCAAACCTTTCAGGTCTTGGATGAAGCTTTCATCATTGCCAAGGCCGTTAAACTGCCTTTTGCCAAAAACTATGCACTGTCTAATATTGCCCAGACCTACATTCAGATTGTGAGTGATACACGCCAAAGCAAACATGCTGATCAAGCCTATCAAATCCTTGATATGATCAGTGATGATCGTATCAAGGCGCGCAATCTGTGGGATTTGGCCTATGCCTCAAAGCAACATGATTTTGCCTCTTCTTCTGCAGATTTACAACGCGAGGCCGATGAGGCTATGGAAGAGATCAAAAGCGTTTTTTCACGGGTCTGGGTATTAGGCGATCTGGTCAAATTCCACCAAAAGGCCGGAGATATAAAACAAGCCCAAAAAGCCTTTATGATCGGGCTACAATCCGCCAAGAGCTTGACCAACCCATGGGCAAGATCGCGCGCCTTGGCAAAATTTGGTGCATTAGCCCATAGCTTGGATTGATTGATCGATCTTTTATGGGTATGTTGCCCTGAAAGAATAGTTACTTCATGGAGTCTTTAAGTCGATGAAATTTGCAAAATTCACGCTAGTGGCATCAATCCTGTGCCTTGGCCTTACAGCCTGTGACTCCATGAAAATCTGGCGCGCAGAAAAACCAGAACCCTGCCCGCGTGTCACCGTCTTAAAAAATGCAGCTGAGCTGACTAAATTTAAAGAAGGGCCGGGTCGTGATTTGATCGACGTTCTTTTTGAAGCCAAAGTCACCAATGTGCTGAGCCAATGTTATTATGATGTGGATTATGACACCCGCGCCGGTGCCATCACCGCCCAAGTTGCCCCTGTCATTGCCGCAAAACGCGGGCCTGCTGATCAGTCACGCTCAGCTGAGCTCAGCTATTTCATTGCCGTGATTGATGATAATAAAAAAGTCCTGCAAAAAAGCACCTTCCCCATGAAACTAGCCTTTCCCGGTAACCTGACCCAAAACGAAGTGCGCGATGAACCTGTTGATCTGACCATCGTTACCAACGGCGCAACCGATGGATCGAACTACGAAATCTATATCGGTTTTCAGCTCAGCCGTGAAGAAATGGCCTATAACCATCGCCAAACACAACGCTAAATGGGTTTGCAATAATTCATTAATTGACCCTTGCCCTGCCCGTCTGTAGAATAAGCCCACATCATATGACCCCATGCGGGAGAGAGGCGACAAGATATGGTCGCCCGCCGAAGGAGCAAGCGCCCCTGCTAAACTCTCAGGCATTTGGACCGCTGGGCGATGAGACTCTGGAAAGTGGATTGCACGTTTATATGCCATCCCACCGACGAGGAAACCCTACACGCATAGGCTCGTGTATTTGAGCCAAGCTGTGGGGGAATCTTTCAGGTTCCATGACAGAGAGGGGCCAAGTGCTGGCGCATTTTTGCCAGTGTGAATTGGTCTCGTCTCTTCAAGAAAGGAACCTCCCTTGAGCGATGATTTAAAAACAACTCCTTTGCACGCGCTTCATATTGAGCTTGGCGGCAAGATGGTGGCTTTTGCAGGTTATGATATGCCTGTGCAATATCCCCTTGGCGTTAAGAATGAACATCTCCATACCCGCAAGGCTTGCGGCCTTTTTGATGTCTCCCACATGGGTCAAGCCCTCTTAAAAGGCGATGATGTTCAAAGCGCGATTGAAACACTCACGCCTAGTGAGATTAAAGCCCTGCCTGTTAATGGTATTCGCTATTCATTACTGATGAATGATGAGGGTGGCATTCGTGATGATTTCATGGTGACCAATCGCGGTGATCACCTTTATTTAGTGGTTAATGCCGCCTGTAAAGAAGCCGATTTCGCCCATATTGAAAAAAGCCTGCCCAACCATAGCCTTGAGCTTTTAGAAGACCGTGCGCTCTTGGCCTTACAAGGACCAAAAGCGGCTGAAGTGCTTAACCGTTTTGCTCCCGGTATTGATCAATTGATCTTTATGAATATGGCGGAAGTTGAGGTTGCAGGCATCCCGTGCTTGGTGTCTCGTTCCGGCTATACGGGTGAAGATGGGTATGAAATTTCCGTACCTGAAGCACAATGTGAAGAACTGGCGCGCAAACTCTTAGGGGAAGATGAAGTCGAAGCCATCGGCCTTGGTGCGCGTGATTCCTTGCGCCTTGAAGTGGGCTTATGCCTCTATGGCTCAGACATTGATACCACGACCTCCCCCATTGAAGGGTCCCTTAACTGGGCCGTGGGTAAACGCCGCCGTGAAGAAGGCGGTTTTCCCGGTCATGACGTGGTGATGAAACATCTGAATGAAGGTGTTTCGCGCAAACGTGTGGGTATCAAACCATTGGGTCGTGCGCCTGCACGTGCACATACCGAAATTGCGGATCAAGACGGTAACATCATTGGTGAGATCACCTCAGGCGGCTTTGGGCCGAGCTTTGAAGGGCCGATCGCCATGGGGTATGTCAAAAAAGAATTCTCAAAAATTGGAACAGAAATTAATCTGATCATCCGCGGCAAATCTGTGCCTGCAGAGATCGCAAAGCTGCCGTTTGTGCCGCAGCGTTACTTTAAGGGGTAATCCCATTTGTGTCCCTGCGATAGTAAGGGATCTTTTACATCAATCGACTTCCTGCTTTTTGTAGGAACACACATAGGAAAGAATATTATGGCTGTTAAATATACTGAAGATCACGAATGGGTCCTTGTTGAAGGTGACACGGCAACTGTCGGCATTACGGAATATGCTCAAAACGCGCTTGGCGATATTGTTTTTGTTGAAACACCAGAAGTCGGCCGCGCTGTTGATAAGGGCGAAGATTGCGCCGTTGTTGAATCTGTTAAAACTGCCTCTGACATCTATGCGCCGATCACAGGTGAAATCACTGAAGGTAACGAAGCCCTTGAAGATGCACCTGAGCTTGTCAACTCTTCGCCTGAAGGTGACGGCTGGTTCTTTAAAATGACCATTGGTGATGCGTCTGAGCTTGATGAGCTATTGGACGAAGCAGCTTATAAAAAGTTCTGTGAAGACCTTGATTAAGGGCTCTCTTTCGCAAGCTTGAATAATGTTAGAACGCCCGTTGATGAAATATCGGCGGGCGTTTTTATTGCCCTATATCTCCCCCCAAAAGTCAGCCAAAGAACTGTATCAAGCACAGCCCAATGGCCAACCTTGGTCCCGGAGTTTACGCCATAATGGAAATAAAACTTCCATTTTGGGTATGACCGGACTCCGTCCACTTTTGTGTCATTTCATTAAGCGTATTAGCGTTCATTTCTTGACCCTGATACTGCTCAAGTAAATCCAGAAAAGCATCAACTGTTTCTTCGCTATCAGCTTCTTGAGGGGGCGGTGGTGGTGGAGGATTTCCACCGCGTTGCCCACCCTTAGACCTGAGATCTTCGGCCTTGAAACCAGCGGCTTCAACTGCGGCCTTAAGATCAGCGGAAGGAACAATTCCTGCCTCTCTAAAAGTGTCGTTGATCTCCTGTATATCCGCTTGCTTTAACGCATTGGCGTTATAGCCAGACAAGACAGATTGAACGAGTTCATTCTGACTTGGTGACAAGCGTTGAGGATCATACAGTTGCCCAACATTGGAGTATGAACTAGAAACAGGACCAATCATGATAATTCTCCCTTCCTCTAGTTTGGAGTATGGCCGACAGCCATAAGAGGAAGTAAAGCAAAGAACAGGCCAGAATCAAAAACAACTAACTTGTTGATTTTATTGAGATTGATTCATTATAAAGCCCGGCAACGATTGCCTGAATGGGAAAAAAATACCCCGTGAAACATTTTTTAACAAATATCTCACAGGGTGTTTGTAGAGGAACTGAATTTCTTATGGGTCTTAATCGTATGTGCGAATATCGTCGATGACTTTACCGTCATTTGCCAGTGTGCCCGGCTCAACAAATTCAATAAACCCGCGCAATTTACAAATGGTCTGAACAGACTCGCCAATCGCTTTTGCCAAATCATCAGAGCCCGCACTCACTTCACACTGAAGTGTCATGGCATCACGGTTATCATCATTACTGACAACAAGGCGGCCTTTTTCAATTTGATCAAACTGCTTCACCACTTGGTTCACCTGAGCGGGGTGGACAAACATGCCTTTGACCTTTGTGGTCTGGTCTGCACGGCCCATCCAGCCTTTGATGCGCATATTATTGCGCCCACAGGGGCTTGCGCCTTCTAAAACCGCAGAAAGATCACCTGTGCCAAAACGGATCAAGGGATAGGCTTGGGAGTTCAGGTTTGTCACAACAACTTCACCGACTTCACCTTCTGGTAGCGGATCGTTCGTGCCCGGGCGCACAATCTCAACCAAAACGCCTTCATCCACAATCAGGCCTTCTTTAGCTGATGATTCATAGGCAATAGAGCCCAGATCAGCCGTGGCATAGACTTGACCCACATTAATTCCACGCTCAACAAACCAGTCGCGCACAGAAGGGGGCAAAGCCTCACCTGTCACCAATGCTTTTTCAAAACAGCTTGTCTCAATGCCTGCATCATCCGCTTTTTCCAACAAGATGCGCAAGAAAGACGGCGTGCCGCAATATCCGTTTGGCTTAAGATCACGGATGATTTCAAGCTGTTGTTCCGTATTGCCCGGGCCTGCCGGGATCACGCTACAGCCAAGGGCGTGCGCGCCACCATCAAGGATAAAACCACCCGGTGTCATATGATAAGACAAGGTATTCAACACCACATCACCACTGCGAAAACCTGCGGCATGAAAGGCACGGCTTGTACGCCAGTAATCAGCTTCTCGGCCTTCTGGATCATAAATCGGACCCGGTGATTGGAACAAACGCCCCATCAAACCGTTTGCAGAAACGCTCATACCGCCAAAAGGAGGAACCTCGCGTTGCTGGGTGACAAGATCAGACTTGCGTGTCACAGGGATAGAGGCCAACAGATCACGATCAACTTTTACTGGATCAATTTCTTTTAACAGATCACTAAAATAAGCCGCATTGCTTTTGGCATGCGCAAGCTGACTGGCCAACTGCGAAAGCTGTTCTTCTTCGCGTTGCGCCTGCCCGCGTGTTTCCAATGGATCGAAATATTGTTGGTCGCTCATGGCTCTACCCTGTTCTTTAATCTTGTTTTATTTTTTGGCTCAAACTTCTTACAACCAACGCTTACGACGTTTGTAAGATTTCAGGTTTTTGAACGACTTACGTTCTTCACCACCGCCACCAAGATAGAATTCTTTCACATCTTCGTTGCTCAGCAGCTCTTCACGGGTACCATCAAGCACGACCTTGCCTGACTCCATGATGTAACCGTAATCACAATGTTTTAGGGCCATGTTGGCGTTTTGCTCAACCAGCAGCATTGTAATACCGAGTTCTTTATTCAAGGTGCGGATGATTTCAAACACTTCTTTCACCAAAAGCGGCGACAGACCCATTGAAGGCTCATCCAGCAAAATCATATCCGGCTTAGACATAATCGCACGACCAATCGCCAGCATCTGCTGCTCACCACCAGAAAGGTAGCCCGCAAGACCTGTGCGTTCTTTAAGACGTGGGAAATAGTGGAAAACCTTTTCGATATCAGCCTTGATCTCGCTTTGGCTATCGGTACGTGTATATGCACCAAGACGCAGGTTTTCGATCACTGTCATATCTTCAATGATACGACGACCTTCCATCACCTGAAACAAACCGTCTTTTACGGTTTTGTCTGGGCTTCCGTTTGCAATGTTTTGGCCTTTATAAACCACATCACCACGGGTAACTTCACCGTCTTCTGTACCCAAAAGACCGGAGATGGCTTTCAAGGTTGTTGATTTACCGGCACCGTTTGGACCGAGCAAAGTGACAAGCGCTCCTTTTGGCACATCCAAAGACACGCCGCGAAGTACCAAAATAACCTCGTTATAAACAACTTCGATGTTGTTTACGCTTAGCATCAGGTCTGCGTTTTCTTGCGCTAAAGCTGCCTCTGCCATTGGTATTTTCCTTTTCCCTGTGCCCTGAAAAAAAGGGCGGATTGTTTCTTTAAAAAATGGATAAATAAATAATTTTTAATGAAGGGGGCTGGAGGCCCAATCGTTCGTCTGATCGGGTCCCCAACACGCCTCAGGAAGGTGATCCTTAGAGGCCAAGCCACTCAGCTTTACGCTCGAGCTTCGCATCAAACAGTTTAGTCATGCCAATTGTGCCGTCTTTCAGCAATTCTGGAACAGACTTAGATGGATCTGGGTTACCTTTTACGTTTGCTTGGTAAACATAAACATCCATGTGACCGCGGTGGTCAGTGTTTGTCCATGTCCCAGCTGGGCATACGCCTTCAAGGCCAGCAGGGATCCAGTCTTTTTTCTGGTACATGCCTTCCTTGATGTTTGGACCTTTAATGCCACCATTTGCATTAGCCCATTCCATTGCTTCTTTCATGTAGAAGAATGAACATACGCCACGTACATAGTGAACATTGTGGTGTGCTTGGTTAGAACCAGCAGCGTTAATCGCTTTAACCATTTTCATGCCAGGTACGTCTGCGTTAAAGGCAGCAGCGCCCATTGGGAAGACAACGCCATTGGCTGCAGAACCGGCAGCTTTCATTACGTTTTCGTCCATACCCCAAACGTTTGTGATGAACTGAACTTCAGCACCAACAGACTTACATGATTTAAGCAAAGAAATGCCTGAACCACCCGTGTTTGCAAGGTAAGCATACTGAGCGCCAGACTCTTTAAGTGTCAGACACTGTGCTTTAAAGTCACCAGCTTTCATAGAGTACACGATGTTGTTGCCAACCTCGAAACCAAGGTCAGCTGCATAGCCTTGAGCCGCTTTTTTCGCAGCGTTCGGGTAGGGGTGGTTATCGCCCATGAATACGAACTTAGGCTTAGCAATGCCTTTTTCTTTCGCATCAGCCGCAGCCCACTGGATTACAGCACGTGCGCCATCAGAATAAGATGGGCCAGCGAAGAAGTTGTAAGGTGCGCCTTTTTTCACATGCTCGGATTTACCAGTTGGGTCTTGCAAGTGAGCTGAGTAAGAAGCAGAGAAATATGGGATTTTGTCGCGACCAACAAAGCCAACGAGAGCTTCTGTATCAGCCGTACCCCAACCTTGGATAGCAACTGCGCCAGCAGACTTCCATTTTTTGTACTGACCAATTGCTTGTGGCGCTTTATAGCCATAATCAACTGTATCAAGTTCAACCATTTTACCTGCAATACCGCCATTAGCGTTAACATATGCAGCAGCATCTTTTTTACCTTGTGTAAAAGGCTTTGATACAGATGCTGTTGGGCCTGTCAGATCAGCCAAGTTTGCAATAAGAAGCTTGTCAGCAGCCAATGCAGAACCGGCAAAAGCAACTGCCGTTGATGTAGCCAAAAGGCCTGTAAGTAATTTGCGCATGTAATGCGTCTCCCTTAATTAAAAGTTACCTTCCTGAAGAGGTGATCCGGGGCATTTAGTATTGCTTTTATCGCCCCACATTTTTCGAATTCACTCGAATTAGTAAGAGAATGGATAAAGCTTCCAATAAGCCTTAATCATCCGCCAGCGGTGAGCCAGCCCGTCCGGTTCAAACATAAGGAACAGGACAATTGCTAAACCAACCGTCATTTCTTTTAAGAAGTTGATGCCGTCCATAAAGCTGGAACCAACACCTGGAATGCCTGCTGCAAGACCTGCAGCACCCTGCATAATTTCTGGCAGCAACACCATGAAGATAGTCCCCATCAAAGAGCCCATAACGCTACCAAGACCACCGATAATGATCATGCCGATAAACTGGATCGACAAAAGCAGGTTGAAGCTTTCAACAGATACATATTGTAAGTAGTGAGCGTAAAGTGCCCCGGCGATACCTGCATAGAACGAGGAAATGCCGAAAGACAGAACACGATACCATGTCAGGTTAATCCCCATGACTTCTGCAGATAGATAGTGATCACGCACGGCAACAAACGCACGACCATCGCGTGAACGCATCAGGTTTGCCGCCACGATGAACATCACCACCATATAAGCGAGAACCACATAGTAGTAGCTGCGATCACCATCAAGCACTAAGCCAAAGATTTCAAATGGGTTTGCAAGTGCACCAGCAGAACCACCTGTAAACCATTCTGCACGGGCAAAGAAATCTTCCAAGATGAACTGTGACGCAAGCGTTGCGATGGCAAGGTAAAGCCCTTTAATACGCGCAGCGGGCATCCCGAACATCATGCCTACCGCCATTGTCAGAACACCTGCCAATGGAATAGAGAAGAAAACCGGAATTGAGAATGAGTTACTCATCCACGCAGATGCAAAAGCACCAAAACCAAAGAATGCCGCGTGCCCCAATGAAATCTGGCCTGTAAAACCAACCAGAATATTAAGACCAAGTGCACCAATTGACATGTAGCCAATCTGGATCATCAAAGACAACATAAAGTCGCTGACGAATTCAAATTCACCGATTTGCAAAGGGGCTACGATGCAAAGCAACACACCCAAAATTGCAAACTTTTTAGACATAGGGGTCGGAAAGATGGTTGTGTCTTTCTCGTAGGTGGTGCGGAATTCACCGCACCGCATCATGTTATAACCAGCCATCTAATTATACTCGCTCAATATCTTTTGTACCAAACAGACCGTATGGTTTGATCATCAAGATGATAACCAACACATAGAACGGCGCGATTGTGTAAAGGTTGCCGACTTGGAACCATTGACCATCTGCATATTCTGCAAAGTTTTCCAACAGACCGATGATGATGCCACCGACAATGGCACCGATGATGGAGTCAAGCCCACCCAGGATAACGGCCGGGAATACTTTAATCCCGATAAAGGCCAGCGTATCAGAGACGCCGTTTACAATACCGATAACCACACCAGCGACCGCAGATACAACAGCGGAGATCGCCCATGCCATGGCAAATACATGCTTAACCGAAATACCCAGTGACTGTGCCACTTGTTGGTCAAAGGCTGTTGCACGCATGGCCAGACCGTGTTTTGAAGATTTAAAGAACCATGCAAAACCGACCATGATGAAGAGTGAAATCACCAAACTCATGATATAGGCCGTCTGGATCATCATGCCGAAGATCTCGACATTTTCCTGTTCAAACACTTGTGGGAAAGGCTGTACATCAACCCCGAACATCCATTTCATACCCGCTTGGAAAAACAGGCTCAAACCGATGGTTACCATGATCACCGAAATGATCGGCTCGCCAATCATCGGGCGCAGCACCACTGTTTGTAGGATAATCCCAAAGACCGTCATAAAGGCCAGCGTGAAGAGGAAGCCGATAACAAACGGTAATTCCCATGTGGTTAAGAACCACCAGCACACCCATGCACCGATCAGCAGGAATTCACCTTGGGCAAAGTTCACAATTTGTGTGGATTTATAAATAAGAACGAAACACATCGCGACAACGCCGTAAAGGCAGCCAATGATCAGCCCGTTCAATAGCAGCTGGCTAAGTAGATCCCAGTTCATTTCAATCGTCTCCCTTATTCAGCCGCAGCTTTATTTGTTGAAATTGCGGAAGCTGTATTCATTGTTTCCACTTTAAGGTCGGTTACGATGCGTGACTTCGAACCATCCTGGAACGTAATCATGGTATCGATGTGAACTTTCTCATCACCGTTATAGATCGCATCAATAACTTCTTCGTATTTCTCAGCAACCACGTTACGACGTACTTTACGTGTACGTGTCAATTCGCCGTCATCCGCATCCAGTTCTTTATAAAGCAGTACAAATTTCTGAATTTGTTGGGCTTCTGGCAAGCTGGCGTTGACCTTGGTAATTTCATCTTTCACAGCGGCATAAACTTCCGGCAATGCAGAGATGTTCGTGTAGTTGGTAAACGCGATTTGTTTTTGCTCACACCATTTTGAAACGATGGAGAAACGGATACAAATCAAAGCAGCCAAGTCTGGACGGTCTTTACCAAGGATCACAGCTTCAGCCACAAATGGTGAGAATTTCAGTTTATTCTCAATAAATTGTGGGGAGTAGCGCACACCTGTGGATGTTTCAGCCAGATCTTTGATCCGGTCAATCACAACCAGATGGCCGTTCTCTTTCTTGAAGTAACCTGCATCACCTGTATGCATCCAGCCATCACGAACGTCTTCTTGTGTGGCTTTTTCGTTTTTATAGTAACCAAGGAACATACCCGGCGTTTTAGAAACGATTTCACCGACACCTTCTTCGTCCGCATTGATGATCTTCAGATCAACATCTTCAAACGGTACACCTACACTATCAAAGTCAATATCATTGCCTTTGTGGATGGTGTAAGCGCCAGACATTTCTGTTTGACCATAAAGCTGTTTGAGCGGCACACCCATGGCAAGGAAGAAGCGGAATGTATCAGGCCCCATCGCCGCACCACCTGTGGCAGCAGATGTCAGGTTGGTAAAGCCAAGACGGTCACGCAAAGCGCGGAACAAGATAAAGTCAGCCAGTTTAGAGCGCTCACCACGATCCAAAGCTTCCATACCCAGCTTCATGCCCCATTCAAACATTTTCTGTTTAAACTTGGTGGAGTCCATCATACGTGCACGAACGTCAGCAGCGATATTTTCCCACACACGCGGCGCAAGAAGAACAAAGCTTGGGCCAATTTCGCGCAAGTCAGCCATCATTGTTTCTGGTTCTTCAACGAAGTTCACCACAACACGTGCGATCAACGCCTGAGACACCACATAAACCTGCTCCATAATCCATGGCAGCGGCAAAACAGAAACATAGTTATCGCCCGGTTTCTTTGGATCGGCATTCAAGTAAGAAAGCGAGTGCTCCAAGAAAGGACCAGACTGCAACATGATCAGTTTCGGGTTGGACGTGGTCCCAGATGTTGTACATAAAATGGAAACATCATCCGGCTTGCCTTTTTCCAACATCTCATCATAAGCGTTTGGATTTTTAGCTAAGGCTTCACGTGCAATTTCTTTAATTTTCGCATGGTCGATCAGGCGTGGGTCATCATATTTACGCATGCCACGTGGGTCACAGTAGATGATGTGCTTGATAGAAGTGACATCTTCCAGTTCCAGCAGCTTATCAACCTGTTCTTCATCTTCTGCAATCACGATTTTCGTTTCTGCATAGTTGATCAGGTAAGCCGCTTCTGGACCCAATGAATCTTCATAAATACCCATGGACATGGAACCGATTGCCTGTGCAGCAACCTCACCCCAAACCCATTCCGGGCGGTTTTTACCAAGCAGGCCGACCGTATCGCCCTTACCGCAACCCAATTCATGCATGCCAACAGAAAGAAGTTTCACTTCTTCATGATAGTCAGCCCATGTAAATTCATTCCAGATACCGAATTCTTTTTCGCGCATCGCGACTTCATTCGGCCAGTTTTGTGCATTATGGCGCAAGATCTTTGGAAAAGTATCATGCACTTTAATGTCGCAATAAGTACTGCTCATCTTAAGCTACCTCGCCCGCAGATTCTTCATCTTCTTCGTCAACACCCAAATAAGCGCGTTTAACGTATTCGTTACTCATGATTTCATCAGGCAGGCCTTCAGCAATATTCTTACCGAAATCCAACACCATCACACGCTCGGAAATATCCATGACAACACCCATGTCATGCTCAATCATGACAACCGTCATGCCCCATTCCTCGTTGAGATCACAGATATAGCGCGCCATATCTTCTTTCTCTTCAAGGTTCATCCCCGCCATTGGCTCATCAAGCAAAAGGAGGTCAGGACGAAGTGCAACCGCACGGGCGAGCTCTACGCGTTTGCGCAGACCATAAGAAAGCGTACCGGCTACGCTTTTGCGAATATGGGAGATTTCCAAAAAGTCGATAATGTCTTAAGCTTCGCGACGGTGGATCAATTCTTCTTTTTGCGCACCGCCAAACCAATACATGCCACCTGTGAGGAAATTATTTTTCATCAAGTGGTGACGACCAACCATAATGTTATCCAAAACATTCATATGCGCAAAAAGCGCCAAGTTCTGAAACGTACGGCCCATACCTAATTCAGCACGGTGGTTCGGAGTCATCTTTGTGACTTCTTTGCCATTGAATTTAATTGAGCCTTCTTGCGGCGAATAGCGGCCAGAGACACAGTTCAAAAGTGATGTTTTCCCCGCACCGTTTGGTCCGATGATGGAAAACAGTTCACCTTTTTTCACATTGAAGCTGACATTGCTAAGCGCGCGCACACCGCCAAAACGCAATGAAATGTCATCGACTTCCAAAATGGGCGTATTTTGCCCTGTCATCTTTTTTCTCCCCGTCAGATCGGCCTTTTATATTAAAGACCCTACTAGTTGTCGTTTACGTCAACGTAACATCAATCCGTTTCCAATGAAACAAAATACCTTACGTTTACGTAAACGTCTGTTTTGACTGTAGGCAGAGTAGACCATAACTGTGAAGGGCCAATGCAGAGACATTCAAGAAGCCGATAAACATTGTAAAGGAATGTAAAGTTGCCCCAGCGATGCGCTCTTTTCGCTAGCCTCTTTATAGGTTACAAACAGGTATGGTTATGGGAAAGACGTTTAAAATACTGGATAAAAAAGGGGGTATCCCCCTTGATGGGCCATCGCTTGACGCCCAGCAGTGGGCTTTTGTGCAAACAGGCCTTGAACATCTTGATGACGGCTTTTCTATCTTTGATGCCAATCTTAAACTGGTGGCATGGAATTCTAAATTCTTTGAATTAACTGATTTTCCCATCGATCAATTTGGCTATTTTGGTGCGCCTTTTGAAATTTTCATCCGCTATAATGCAGAGCGCGGCGAATATGGACAGTTTCCCGTTGAAGATATTATCGCCGATACGGTCGCTGAAGCCCGCAAGTTCCTGCCCCATACCATGGAGCGCGAACGCCCCAACGGCATGATCCTTGAAGTGCGCGGCAACCCCATGCCCGGCGGCGGGTTCGTCACCGTTTATAAAGATATTACGGAGCGCAAAACAGCTGAGCGCGCACTCAGACAAGCCAATGACGAGCTTGAAGCCCGCGTTCAAAAACGCACAGCCGAGCTTAAAAACGCCCTTGATGCCCTTAAGATTTCAGAAGAGCAAATCCGCCTGATTGCCGATACGGTTCCCGCCCTCATTGGCTATGTCAATAAAGACCAGATCTATACCTTTGCCAATAAACAATATGAAGACTGGTTTGGTCATAAGCCTAAACAACTTATCGGGCGCACGGCCCGCGAAGTTTTGGGTGAGCGTATTTATCATGACCAAAAATCCTGCATTCGCGCAGCCCTGAATGGCGAAGAAGCCTCGCGTGAATTTGTTTTACAACTCACTGATGGGCGCGAAATTCACGCGCTTGTGTCTTACATTCCCCATATCAGTGAGGAAGGTGAGGTCTGGGGCTATTTTGTTCTCGGTCAAGACGTCACAGATGTGCGCACCGCAGAATTTAAATTCCGCCAAGCCCAGAAAATGGAAGCCATCGGCCAGCTTACGGGTGGGCTGTCCCATGATTTTAACAATTTACTGACCATCATCATTGGTAACCTTTCTGTCTTACAAGAAGATGGCGAAGATGATCCTGCCATGCAGGAAATGATCAACCCCGCTCTTGATGCGGCGCGCCGTGGTGGTGAGCTGGTCAAACAACTGCTTGCCTTTGCAAGGCGCCAACCTTTAAAGCCCCATTTAAGCGATCCGCGCAAATTGGTCTTGGGCATGCGTGATATTTTACAGCGCGGGGTCGGCTCTCAAGTTGAGCTCAGCCTGCATATTAACAAGAATGTCTGGCCTGTTCTCATTGATCCCCACCAGTTTGAAAATTCTATCCTTAATCTCTGTATCAATGCGCGCGATGCCATGCAAGGGGTGGGAAAGGTCAGTATTTTTGCGGAAAATGTCACACTTAAAAGCGTCTTTTCCGATCGCAATGTGGATGTGACCCCGGGTGATTATGTGGTGATTTCAGTTGCCGATAACGGCACAGGTATGCCCCCTGAAATTATGGAACGTATCTTTGAGCCGTTTTTCACCACCAAAGAAAAAGGCCCAAACAGTGGGCTTGGGCTTTCCATGATCTATGGCTTTGTGCGCCAGTCCCAAGGCCATCTGCAAGTAGACAGCCAAATGGGCGAAGGCACGCGTTTTCGCATTGTCTTACCGCGCAGCAAAGAAGAACAGGCTATTGACGCCCCACAGGTGCGCACAGGTAAAATTCCACAAGGTAGCGAACGTATCTTGCTGGTAGAAGATGACCCGGGCGTGCGTGGTTTTACCACCAGCAGCCTGCGCCGCCTTGGCTATGAAGTTATTGCCGTTAGTGATGGTCATGAAGCCATTGGCATTTTAGAGATAGATCAACAGTTTGATCTGATTTTCTCTGACATTGAAATGCCCGGCGGCTTAAACGGGATTGAGATGATGGAACAGATCAAAGAAACCCTGCCCCATATCCCCGTTCTCTTCATGTCAGGTTATCCTGATAAGGTAATGGATCAGACCGGACAGAACCAAAAAGAAATTGATCTCATCGCCAAACCGTTTGAGCGTTTGGAGCTTGCCAATCGGGTGCGCAAGGCCTTGGATAGAAACCCTTGAAGAAAAATGGTTTTTTCAGCTTCCAACAACAGCTAACTTCAGGTAAAATTTTATTAATAACAAAATGAACAGGGATTTGAATGACGGATACGGGCCACATTCTGGTTGTCGATGACGAACCACATATCTGTTCGCTGGTGGAGCGCTGCCTCACCGGTGTAGGTTTTCGCGCAAGCTCTGCCTCTAGTGGTGCAGAAATGAAAACCGCCCTTGCCAAAGGTGATGTGGATATGGTCGTGCTTGACCTGATGCTCCAAGGTGAAGATGGCCTCGATTTGTTGCGCGAAATCCGCACTGAAAATCATATTCCTGTGATTATCCTCACAGGTATGGGCGAAACTGCCGATATGGTCATTGGCCTTGAATTAGGTGCCGATGATTATATCTCCAAACCGTTTGAGCCCCGTGAATTGCGCGCACGTGTGCGCAGTGTCTTGCGCCGTGCTAAAGGTAATATCCAAAATGAGCCCAAAGGCGATGATATTTCTGAAATGCGCTTTGCAGGTTGGACCCTTGATCGCATGGCACGCAAGCTGATTGACCCTGAAGGTAATGAGTCTCCCCTAACAGCGGCGCAATTTGATCTTTTATGCGCCCTTGCCAGCCATCCAAACCGGGTTTTATCGCGTGATCAATTGCTCGATTTAGCAAGGGGGCGCGAATCTTCACCCTTTGATCGCTCCATTGATGTCCATATTGGGCACTTGCGACAAAAAATCGAGCTTGATCCCAAAGACCCCACCATGATTAAGACCGTATATGGTGCCGGGTATATCTTTACACCAAATGTAACTGTTAGCTAATAGTCGCAAAAGTATGAAATATTTTTCATACATCTTTTCAACAGCTTATTGTGCATATCCTTCTTATGATAAATAAGAGGTAAAACCGCCAATATTTCATAAAATTTTAGCGACCATTTTACATATTAGATAAACTTGATAATTACACATTTCTGCCTTATTCCAAGCTCATAACACGTCGATTAATGACCGCATATGACAACCGGAAAAGGAATCTGGGTAATGCAAGATGATACGTCGCAACTGATTGATTTTTTTCAGATTACATCTCAGGACAAAGCCAATTTAAGCAACCTGAAACAAAAAATCGATCCTCACCTGACTAAAGCCTCCACCACCCTTTATCAGCATATTACCAAACATCCCATGTCGGCTTCCCTGCTCAATGACCGCACCATTGAAGAGCGCGCAAGCTATCAAAGCCAATATTGGCAAGAAATGGTCAATGGGCGCATTGATGAGGGTTTTTTCAGACGGGCCCAGCAAATCGGTAAAATCCATAATGACAATAACATCGATATGGAAAACTATATCGGTGCCTATGCTCATATGATTTCAAACATTGTCTCAGACCTGATGACAAAAGAACGTATGCGCCCTCAACAAATGGCCGATCATGTCAGCTCTCTCATCAAGGTATCCCTGCTTGATCTTTCCCAAGCCCTGACCTCTTATGTGGATAGCCAGAACGCAGATGATATGCGCGATAATGCGCTGCAAAACCTGCGGGTCATCGTTAATATCGCCAGTGAGACCAATGAGGCGATGATCACCATTGCCGAGCTGTCAAATGACCTTAATCACTTGCGCGAGCAAAGCCAGGAAATTGCCTCAGCCGTTGAAGAACTGGTGGCTTCTGTTGGTGAGATTGCGCGCAATACCGAAGGGGCCTCAAACGATGCCCATGTGGTTGAAGATACTGCAACAGCAGGTGTAAGTGCGGCAAACAGCGCGGTTTCCACCATGACGGAAATTTCCACAACTGTAGCAACGGCTGGCAGCGAAGTCGGTGAATTGCAACAGGCCTTTTACAGTATTAATGATATTGTTAAAGCCATTGACGATATTGCCTCACAAACCAACCTGCTTGCCCTAAACGCCACAATCGAGTCTGCACGTGCAGGTGAAGCCGGAAAAGGCTTTGCCGTGGTTGCCAGCGAGGTGAAAAACCTTGCCAACCAAACCGCGCGTGAAACAGAAAACATCCGCGCTCAAGTTCAGACACTGGGCTCTGATATTGATCGCATTGTCGATTCCATGCAAGTTGGGGGCAGAGCCGTTGATGAGGGCCAATCCATCATTAACGAGACCGGACAAGAAATTAATGCCATTGGTGAGCAAATCCGCGCCCTGACCGGAAAAATGGCTGAGGTCTCTACCATTTAGAGCCAGCAAACCGCTGCCACCAGCGAGATTTCTTCCAATGTGTCCCAAGTTGCTGAAATGAGCTCGCGCAATAAAGATAAAGTCGATGAGGTTTTCAGCGCTGTTGATAAATCCAACACTCTCATCAACAACCGGGTGGAAGATTGGGCCAAGGTTGAATCAGACCGTGCCTTGGTGGAAGTTGCCCGTCTTGATCACATTAAATTTAGAAAACATGTGACTGATGCGGCCCTTGGCCGTGTTAGCGTCAAGCCAGAAGAGCTATCCACCCATACCAACTGTCGCCTTGGGAAATGGTATTATTCCATCCAAAGTGAAGTGGTGAAAAATATGAAGGTCTATCGCGATCTTGAAGCCCCTCATGCGCGTGTCCATGACCATGGTAAGGCCGTATTACAAGCCGTTGCCAACCATGACCATGACCAAGCCATGCGTGAATTAGATATCCTCAACCACGCCGCCCATGACGTGCTTGATCTGCTGGAAGAGCTCAGCGATGAAATGCTGGCTCAAGGTATCGTCTAGGCTATAATTCGCACAAACAAAAAGCCCCGCCGGATCTCTCCGACGGGGCTTTTTTGTGTCAGCTTAAAGCTTAAACTTCAACTGTCGCTGCTTTTTCAACAAAAGCAGGGATCTGATCAAAGTTCATGTAACGATATACTTCGTCAGCCTGAGATTCCAAAGGCTTCACTTTAGCTTGATACTCTTCATTTGTTGGGATCTTACCTGTCATGGCGCAAACCGCAGCCAATTCAGCAGAACCCAAGTAAACGAGGGTATCAATACCCAAACGGTTCGGGAAGTTACGTGTTGAAGTTGACATCGCAGTTGACCCTTTACGGATTTGCGCTTGGTTACCCATACAGAGTGAACAACCAGGTGTTTCCATACGCGCGCCCGTTTTACCGAGAATTGAGTAATAGCCTTCTTCTGTCAGGATTGCTGCATCCATCTTCGTTGGTGGGGCAACCCACAAACGTGTTGGAAGATCAGACAGACCGTCAAGAACTGTACCAGCCGCACGGAAGTGACCGATATTTGTCATACAAGAACCAACAAAGACTTCGTCGATTGCTGTGCCAGCAACGTCAGCCAATGTTTTCACATCGTCTGGATCGTTTGGACAGGCTACAAGCGGCTCAGTGATTTCGTTCATGTTAATTTCGATAACGGCAGCATATTCTGCATCGTCGTCACGCTTCATCAGGCTTGGGTTCGCAATGAACTCTTCCATAGCTGTGATACGGCGCTTCAGCGTACGTGCATCATCATAACCTTCTGCGATCATCCATTTCATCATGGTGATGTTAGAACGCATATATTCGATGATTGGCTCTTCGTTCAGATGAACGGTACAAGCCGCTGCAGAACGCTCAGCCGCACTATCAGAAAGTTCGAACGCTTGCTCAACCTTCAGGTCAGGCAGGCCTTCAATCTCAAGGATTTTACCAGAGAAGACGTTAATCTTACCGGCTTTTTCTACTGTCAGCAGGCCTTGTTTGATTGCGTAGTAAGGAATGGCGTTAACCATATCACGCAATGTGATGCCTTCTTGCAGCTCACCAGAGAATTTAACCAAAACTGATTCAGGCATATCCAACGGCATAACACCTGTTGCAGCACCAAAGGCCACGAGGCCAGAACCAGCAGGGAAAGAGATACCCAGTGGGAAACGTGTGTGTGAATCACCACCTGTACCAACTGTATCTGGCAACAAAAGACGGTTCAACCAAGAGTGAATAACACCATCCATTGGACGAAGCGCTACACCACCACGTGTTTCAATGAAATCAGGCAGAGTCTGGTGTGTGTTCACATCAGCAAGCTTAGGATAAGCAGATGTGTGACAGAAAGACTGCATCACCAAGTCAGCAGAGAAACCAAGACAAGCCAAATCTTTCAGCTCATCACGTGTCATTGGACCTGTTGTATCTTGCGAGCCAACAGTTGTCATCTTAGGCTCACAATATGTGCCCGGACGAATGCCTTTGCCTTCATCAAGACCACAGGCTTTACCAACCATTTTCTGTGCAAGCGTATAGCCTTTACCTGTATCTTCCGGCTCAGCAGGAACGCGGAACAGATCAGATGCCGCCAGACCCAGTGCTTCACGTGCACGAGCTGTCAAACCACGACCGATGATCAGGTTAATACGGCCACCAGCGCGAACTTCATCAAAGATCACGTCTGATTTTACAGTAAATTCAGAAACGACTTCGCCGTTCTTCAGTGCTTTACCTTCGTAAGGGCGAAGTTCGATTTCGTCACCCATATCAAAGTTAGTACAATCCAGCTCAATCGGTAGCGCGCCAGAATCTTCCATTGTGTTATAGAAGATCGGTGCGATTTTAGAACCAAGACATACACCGCCAAAACGTTTGTTTGGTACGAATGGAATGTCTTCGCCTGTCCACCAAAGAACAGAGTTTGTTGCAGACTTACGAGAAGAACCCGTACCAACAACGTCACCAACATAAGCAACCAAGTTACCTTTTTCTTTCAGGTCTTGGATGAACTTAACCGGACCGCGCACACCGTTTTCTTCAGGTGTGATGCCATCACGTGCGTTTTTCAACATGGCCAATGCGTGCATTGGAATGTCAGGACGTGTAAAGGCGTCCGGTGCAGGTGACAGGTCATCTGTGTTTGTTTCGCCAGTTACTTTGAAGACAGTCAATGTCATGCTCTCAGCAACTTCGTCGCGTGATGTAAACCACTCAGCGTCCGCCCAAGACTGCATAACTGCTTTGGCGTTTGCAGAACCTTTTTCAGCGCGCTCTTTGATGTCGAAGAAGTAATCAAACACCAACAGAGTTTTCTTCAGGCCTTCAGCAGCAGTTTCACCAACTTCAGCATCATCGATCAACTCGATCATCGGCTCAATGTTGAAACCACCAAGCATGGTACCAAGAAGTTCAGTTGCTTTCACGTTGGAAATCAATGAACAAGCGACTTCGCCTTTTGCAACTTGTGCAAGGAAGCCCGCTTTAACGCGCGCTGCATCATCAACACCAGCCGGAACACGGTTTGTCAGAAGCTCAACAAGTGTGTCTTCTTCACCAGCCGGTGGGTTTTTCAACAGTTCAACAAGCGCCGCAGTTTGTTCAACTGACAATGGCAGGGGTGGGATACCGAGAGCAGCACGCTCTTCGACATGTTTGCGATATTCTTCTAGCACTTAACTTCCTCCGCTCATGCAAGAGTGAATAAAGAGATAGCCGATTTTGTTTTTATTCGGATATCTCGTAAAATAACGTGGGCTATATACACCACAACTTTATGCAAATGTCCAGCCTCTAAACCCTTGAAAAGTCGCAGAAATACAGGAGTCTGGTATTACCATGCAATGTCACTAAAATGACTATGGGAATTATAGTTTATAAAGAGTCTGACAGCTCAGAGCCTTAGCTGCCATTTCAACGCGCTCTTTGGGCCAAAAAACCATGTCTTCACGCTGTTACATAGATAAGAATTATTCTTAAAAACTTCAAGGAAAGCAATCCCCTTCATTTTTTATGGGATTGCAAAACAGGGGATTCGACAAAAAAAGAGCCCTCGTTTTCACAAGAGCCCTTTTGCGTCGTCAAAATGTCTTTTTAGACTTACACATTAAAGCGGAAGTGGAAAACATCACCGTCTTTGGTGATATATTCCTTACCTTCTTGACGCATTTTACCGTTTTCTTTGGCCCCATTTTCACCGTCGAACTCGATATAATCTTCATAGGCGATGGTTTCCGCCTTAATGAAGCCACGCTCAAAATCCGTATGAATGACACCTGCGGCTTGCGGTGCTTTTGAGCCCACCAACACCGTCCAAGCGCGCGCTTCTTTTGGGCCAACCGTAAAGAAGGTCAAAAGATCAAGCAGCTTGTAGCCTTCACGAATGATACGCGCGAGGCCCGTTTCTTCCAGACCTAAGCTTTCCAGAAACTCTGCTTTGTCTTCTTCACTATCAAGTTTGGAGACTTCTTCTTCGATCTGAGCAGAAATCACAACCGCGCGGGCATTTTCAGCCGCTGCTTTTTCAAACACCTTGGCAGAAATGGAATTGCCTTCAGAGGCGCTATCTTCTTCAACGTTACAGACATAAAGAACCGGCTTTGAGGTTAAAAGCTGCAACATTTGGAAGAATTTTTCTTCATCTTCATCACGGCGCTCTACAACACGTGCAGGCTGGCCTTCGCGCAACACTTCAAGGCAACGCTCAACAATTTTTAAGGTCGCAGCAGCTTCTTTATCATTGCCACGGGCTTTTTTGACCAAGGCCTGTTCGCGTTTTTCAAGGCTTTCAAGGTCTGCCAGCATCAATTCCGTTTCAACGGTTTCAGCATCGCGGATCGGGTCAATACTGTCATCAACATGGGTGATGTTTTCATCTTCAAAACAACGCAGCACATGGATGATGGCATCCACTTCGCGAATATTTGCCAAAAACTGGTTACCCAGACCTTCCCCTTTTGAAGCCCCACGCACCAAACCGGCAATATCAACAAATTCCAACTGGGTGGGGATAATCTTTGCCGAACCGGCAATATCAGCCAATTTATCTAAACGATCATCGGGCACACCCACACGGCCTGTGTTAGGCTCAATCGTACAAAACGGGAAGTTTGCCGCTTCTGCCGCTGCCGTTGAGGTCAGCGCATTGAACAAAGTTGATTTACCCACATTTGGCAGGCCGACGATACCGCAGTTAAAACCCATAAGACTACTTCCAGCAAAAATTAAAAACCTTGTGCATGCGCATACCCTTATGCGAGCCAAAGGTCAAGTGATCACATGAGCGTCTATCCTCCTTTTATGAATTTATCCTTTTCATATTCAATCAAGAGTGTAAAAATAGACGATAATAAAAATCGAGAAACTTTATGAAACGACTCGCGTACCTTTTATCTACGCTTTGCCTTTTGTTTGCCGCGCCTGTACAGGCATCGAAGGTAGACGTGTTAAGCTATTATGATTCACCGCCTTTTCATTATTCTAATGAATTCGGGCTGGTGAAAGAAGTCATGTCGCTCCTTGATAAGCATATTGAGGAGATGGATTTCAAATATAAAGTTGTTTCGCGCCCGCTTCTCAATAAACTCATCAGCAATATTCAAAGGCCATTTATCATTCCTTTGGTGAATCCGGTTTGGTTTGGAGATAGTAATCGACAGAAATACCAATGGAGCATCCCGCTATATGCGGACTCCAACGCGCTCCTGTCTCATCCAAGCGATCCTGTTGAGTTTAAAGGCTATCAGTCGTTTCTCAATCAAACAGTTGCTGTGCCCAGCGGATATCGCATCCATTTTCTTGATGATCTTGTCAATAAAAACAAGGCCCTGCGCCTAGATGTGCCAACGATTAAAACCTTGGTTGAAAAGGTCGCCCAGAAAAACGCCCGCATGGCTGTGGTGCCTTATGTGCTCGCCTATCATCAGGTTCAAACCAATGGATGGCAGGACCGGGTTCATTTTTCAAAACGCCCACACCAGAGCTATAAGCGCTTTTTCATGTTTAAAAATGCATCTAAACAGCAGCTAGAATTCTTCAATACTGCCATTCGCGAAATACAGGAAAATGGTCAGTTAGAGCGTGTTCTCAAGAAATACGGATATTAAAGATCGCTCGGTTTAATCTTTAAGCTTTTGCAAAACCGCAAAAGGGTTAGCCTCATCTGAGGCTGAGGGGGCAGGCTTTTCTTTGGCCTGCACGGTTTTCTCTTTCGGCTTGGCCTTATTGGGGCGCTGTGGGCGCATATCAAGGGCATAACGGTTCATAAAGTCCGTATCCTCCCCATTGGCAATCAAACCAATATGCTGACAGACCGTATCGAGCATTTTATCAAGCTCAGGCACTTCTGCCTTGGCAAAATCCCCTAGCACGTGGCTGTGGACTTTTTCTTTAGAGCCGGGATGACCGATCCCTAAACGCACGCGCTTATAGTTTTTACCCATATGGGCATCGGTGCTGCGCAACCCATTGTGCCCCCCATGACCACCACCTGTCTTGACTTTAATTTTTGTAAAAGCCAGATCAAGCTCATCATGCATCACAATGATATTTTCAGGATCAATTTTATAAAAACGCGCCGCTGCGCCAATGGAACGACCGGACTCGTTCATAAAAGTTTCCGGCATGAGGGCCAGAACTTTAACACCATCAATGGTGCCTTCACACATTTGGCCTTGGAATTTGGTACGCCAGGGTCCAAAGCAATGGCGCCGGACAATCGTGTCCAGCGCCATAAACCCGATGTTGTGTCGGTTTTTGGCATATTTCCCACCGGGGTTACCTAATCCGACCAACAAAATCATCGTCAAAGAACCTTACTCTTCAGCAGCTTCTTCTTCGTCACCTTCTTCTTCTGTCTCTACAGCCGCTTTCTCACCAGATGATGGTGCCGCGATAGAACAGATTGTGAAGTCACGATCAGTAATTGACGGCTCAACGCCTTTTGGCAGCGTAATCGCAGAAACGTGAATAGAATCACCAATATTTGTACCGGACAGGTCAACAACGATCGCTTCAGGAATAGAGCTTGCAGGAACGATGGCTTCGATCTCGTGACGAACAACGTTCAAGACGCCGCCGCGTTTCAGACCTTCAGAAGCATCTTCGTTAATGAAGTTAACTGGGATCGCAACAACGATCTTCGCACCTTTACCCAGACGCAGGAAGTCAGCGTGCAAAGGTTGGTCCGTTACAGGGTGGAACTGAACGTCACGGCAGATAACGGTTTCTTTTGACTTACCAATGGCGATTTCACCAGTAGAAGCAAAGAAAGTCTGACCAGTGTGCAGTTGAATCCACAATTCTTTTGGATCGATGGAGATGCTTACAGGGTCTTTTTTGTCGCCGTATACAACGCCAGGTACGAGACCTTCACGACGGATTGCGCGGGCTGCCCCCTTGCCGGCTGTCTCACGCTTTTGTGCAGT
The DNA here is from genome assembly GCF_900093605.1 of Candidatus Terasakiella magnetica. NCBI lineage: Bacteria > Pseudomonadati > Pseudomonadota > Alphaproteobacteria > Rhodospirillales > Terasakiellaceae > Terasakiella > Terasakiella magnetica. Next base: position 180 of record NZ_FLYE01000003.1, on the reverse strand, counting down.
TAGAACATAGCTCATAGCTGTTTCCTTAAAATTCTCTATAGATATAATGCATGGAGCCTCCAGGGGTGCTCCACAACTCAAGACGCGCGTGATACAAGAATTCCCCAAACGAGTCAATGGACAAAGCTTATTTCACGTAAATCCCGCGTCATACTGGAGTTAATCCAGTCTCCGTGGACT